>JBOGGK010000199.1:0-7583 GCA_050744045.1 Acidimicrobiales bacterium
ACTGCACGCTTAGCGGTGCATCTCACAACCCGGCGATCAACTTGTCTACCCGGTCGTCTTTGGACTTGAACGGGTCTTTCAGCAATACGGTCCGTTGTGCCTGGTCGTTGAGCTTCAGGTGGACCCAGTCGACGGTGAAGTCCCGCCGGCGCTCCTTGGCCCGGCGGATGAACTCGCCTCGCAGGCGCGCCCGGGTCGTCTGGGGCGGCTCGTCGAGCGCCCGGTCGATCTCCTGGTCGGTCGCCATCCGTTCCACGAGCCCGCGCCGCTCCATGCGGTAGTAGAGGCCCCGCTGGCGGTTCACGTCGTGGTACTGCAGGTCCATGAGGGCGACCTTGGGGTGGGTGAGCGCGATGCCTTCGCGCTCCCGGTAAGCCTCGATGACCCTGCGCTTCATCACCCAATCGCATTCGCGGTCCAAGCTCAACGGGTCCTTTTCGATGCCTTTCAGGCAGTGCTCCCACATATCGAGGGCTCTCTCCTCCAGCGGCGAAAAACCCTTGGCCTGCTGGTAGCGCTGCGCCCTTTCCAAGTACTCGCACTGGATCTCCAACGCGCTCGCCTCGCGGCCGTTGGCCAGCCTCACCTTGCGCCGGCAGGTCGTGTCGTGGCTGATCTCGCGGATGGCGCGGATCGGGTTCTCCAAGGTCATGTCCCTCATGACGACCGAGCTGTCCTCGAGCATCCTCAGCATGATGCTGGTCGTGCCCACTTTCAAAAAAGTGGCGTACTCGCTCATGTTGGAGTCGCCTACGATCACGTGCAGGCGGCGGTAGCGCTCGGCGTCGGCGTGGGGCTCGTCCCTGGTGTTTATGATCGGGCGGCTCCGTGTCGTCGCCGACGAGACACTTTCCCATATGTGCTCGGCCCGTTGGCTTATGCAGTACTGGGCGCCCCGTGCTGTTTGTAGGACTTTGCCGGCGCCGGCATAAATCTGGCGCGAGATCAGGAACGGTATGAGCACTTCGGCATAGTGCGTGAAGTCGTCCCGCCTCGTCGTCAGGTAGTTCTCGTGGCAGCCGTAGGAGTTGCCGGCCGAGTCGGTGTTGTTCTTGAACAAGAAGATGACGCCCCGGATGCCCTCTTCGCGCAGGCGCGCCTCGGCGGAGACGACCAGGTGCTCCAGGATGCGCTCGCCCGCTTTGTCGTGCACGACGAGGTCGGCGATCGAGTCGCACTCTGGGGTGGCGTACTCGGGGTGGCTGCCGACGTCGAGGTAGAGCCGGGCGCCGTTCTCCAGGAACACGCTGGACGAGCGCCCCCAGGACACCACCCGGCGGAACAGGTAACGCGCCACCTCGTCGGGGCTGAGGCGTCGCTGGCCGCGCAGGGTGCAGGTGACGCCGTACTCGTTCTCCAGCCCGAAGATGCGACGCTCCACGACCGTTACCTCTTCCTCACTCTCAGATCGGCAGGCTAGCCCCCGGGCCGAAGCAGAGCGGGCCACCTGCGCGCCGACGCCTCCGGCGGCCGAAGTGGCACCCTCAGCCCCTGGCGGGGGCGCGCCTGGCGGGCCGAAAGGAACGAGGCGCGCTGAACTAGGGTTGCGCCATGAGCCGAGGCCTGCAGATGGTGCACCTGCGGACCGTCCCTGACGCCTGGCAAGCCCGGGTGCTCGCCGCTCGGCTCGGGTCCGAGGGCATCGTGACCCACCTCAACGGTAGCCTTTCCGGCCCGTACCCCTTCGGTGCGGTATCGGTGCTGGTCGAGGCGGGACAAGCCGAACTGGCGGCCGCTCTGCTCCTGGCCGACGAGGTGGAGGCGGCGTTCTGGCACCCCGGGGGGCCTCTCCAGCGCCCGACGTGTTCGGACCAGGTGCCCGCGGGCAGCGCTGCTGGTGGCGAGTGGTACGAAGGCTACGAATACGAAGGCGAAGACAAGGGGTACGAGGGCGAGGGGTGCAGAGGCGAAGGGCGAGAAGATGAATGGTCCAGAGATGAGGGCCCACCCGGGCCCAGCAGTGACCGGGAAGCCCGCCGCCGCTGGCGCCGGGCGCTGGCCGCCGCGGCGGCGCTGGCCGTTGCCGGCGCTCCCCTCTTGGCCCACTTCGTGAGCTGAACGACCCATCGAGCCCGGACAGCGGTAGGGGCGATCGGTGCCGCGCCTGGCAGCCACCCCACGGGGAGGCGGGGCCCAGGGCCAGGCATAGAGGAAGTTAGGGGTTTCAGGGCACTCCTTCGGGCGGGCCCGAGGGGCTCGGTGCGTCTCCCGCGTCCTCCCCCTCTTTCTCCGGCCCGGCCCCGTCGCCCGCTTGGGCGGGGCCACCCTCGGCCGCCTCTCCCAGCAGCGCTTCCACCTCGGGCTCCAGGACCCGCCGGAACGCCCGCCTGCCGTTGCTGCGCTCCAGCACGGCCACCTCGAGCTCGGAGGCCTTCAGGTGACGGTCCAGGCCGCCCAGCGCGGCGACGGCAGCCTTCAGGGCCTCGGCCAGCGCCCAGTCGGGCCGGTAGTGGGGCTCCATGCGGCTACTTATGGCATCGGGTTCCCCCCCGAGGGCGGTGAAGCGGACCTCATCCACGACGGTCCCGTCGTAAAGGACGTGGAACATCTGGTCCTCGCCGAGCCTCGGCCCCACCTCGGCGACCAGTATCTCGACCTCCAGCGGTTTCATCTCGTGGGTGAAGACGTTGCCCATGTAGCGGGCGTAGAGGTTGGCCAGGGAGCGGCCGTCCACGTCCTCGCGGCTGAACTGGTAGCCCTTGATGTCCGCATGCTGGACACCAGCCACCCGCAGCTGGTCATACTCGTTGTAGCGGCCCACCCCGGCGAAGGCGATCCGGTCGTAAATCTCGCTCACCTTGTGGAGCGAACGGGACGGGTTCTCCGAACAGATCAGGACGCCGTCGGCATAGACGGTGGCGACGAGGGGCCGCCCACGGGCGATGTTCTTGCGGGCGAAGTCCGCCTTGTCCTTCATGAACTGCTCGGGCGCTACGTAGAACGGCATCGTCATGGCCGCTTGCCCCTCCGGTTGCCGCCCTGCGTGGTCTCGCCGCCGGTGCTGCGGGTGCTGCGGGTGCTGCCGGTGCCGACTTCCCGGGGAACGGGCCGGTTCACCTCGGCGCTGGTCAATGTCGCGATCACCCTGTCGAAAGCCTGCGCCACCTCCGTCTCGGGTACCCGGGCGAACCCCTCGGCCGTGATCGTCGCTACCGTCGGGTAGATGCCCCGGATGGCGTCGGGCCCGCCGGTGGCCGCGTCTTCGTCGGCCGCCTGCCACAGCGCCCTCACGCACAGCTCGACCGCTTGCCCGCGCGACATCTCCTCTTGGAACCCGAGCTTGATGGTGGTGCGGGCATCCCTGCCCCCGGAGCCGTCGGCATGGTAGTCGGTCTCTTCGTAGCGGCCCCCGGTGGGGTCGTAGGTGTAGATGCGGCCCCGTCCCCGACGCAGGTCGTAACCGGCGAAGAGGGGCACCACCACGAAGCCCTGCATGGCCATGGCCAGGTTGGCCCGCACCATCTGTGAGAGCTGGTTGGCCTTGCCCTCCAGGCTGAGCGCCTGGCCCTCGACCTTTTCGTAGTGCTCGAGCTGCAGCTGGAACAGCCGGACCATCTCCATCGCCGTCCCCGCCGCGCCGGCGATGGCGACCCCGCTGTGGGTGTCTGCCGGGTGCACTTTCTCCATGGTCCGGTGCGCTATGGCCGATCCTGCGGTCGCTCGGCGGTCCCCGGCCATGATCACGCCGTCCGCGTAGCGCACGGCGCAGATCGTCGTGCCGTGAGCGACCTCGAAAGGCGGCCCGGAGGTGATGCCGGCACTTCCGAGACCGGCTGGACCACCGCCGAGACCGCTGGCGAACCCGCCGTGACCGCTGGCGAACCCGCCGAGACCGCTGGGCCCCGCGCCGCCGGCCGGGCCTTGTTCGATCGCGAATGGTGCCAGCCCGCAACGGCGCAGCACCTCGCTGAAGTCAGGCCCCGGGTCGCGCTCGGATGGGAACATAGGAAGGGTCATAAGTGCTACCGACCCTACCAAGGGGGGCGGGGTAGCTCGAAAGCAGCCCGGCCGGCGCGGCGACGGGACGGGGCCGGCTTACTCGCCGCCCTTTTGCACGTAGGACTTCACGAACTCTTCCGCGTTGTCCTCCAAGACCTCGTCGATCTCATCCAATAGGTCGTCCAGTTCCGCCTTCAGCTCCTCGCCCCGCTTGGAGCCGGCGGGGACTTCTTCGACCTGCTCCGGCTCCGAACGCGAGGGCGCTTGCTTTTTTATCTGCTCTCTCTCAGCCATGATCCTCGTCCCTCCTCAAGAGCCCAGCTGCTCCAGCAGCTCAGCCGGAGTGCTGCAGCGTGCAAGTAACTGATCGACATGAGCCGCGGTCCCTCTGAGCGGCTCCATCATCGGGACCCTGCGCAACGGGTCGTTGCCTAGGTCGAACACGAGCGAGTCCCAGTTGGCGGCGGCGATGGCCTGCGGCCAGCGCTGGAGGCACCGGCCCCGGAAGTACGCCCTCGTGGTGGTGGGCGGCTCGGTCATGGCCCTCTCGACCTGCTCGGGCGCCAAGAGGCGCTCCATTCCTGCCCTGGCGTACAGGGAACGCTCGGGGCGCACATCGTGGTACTGCAAGTCCATTGCCAACAACTTCGGGTCCCGCCACCCTAGGCCATGGCGCTCCCGGTAACCGCTCACCATCCTGTACTTGGCCACCCAGTCCAATCTATTTGCCATGCCCATAGGATCTGCTTCCAGGCCGGCCAGCACTTCCTCCCACCGCCGCAGGATCTCCTTGCCGACCTCGTCGCCGCCTACTGCAGCGAGGCCGGCATCCTCTGAGTACTTTCGGGCCAGGTCGAGGTGCTCCCACTGGATCTCCAGCGCCGTCATGGTACGCCCGCTGGCGAGCGCCAGGGGCTCGGCCAGGCTGAGGTCATAGGACACCTGGCGCATGGCCCGCACCGGGGTCGCCAGGGCGTAGTCGCGCCCGTGGCGGGCGAACCAGTCGTCCTCGACCATGGCCAGCACCAGCGCCGTCGCCCCCACCTTTACGAAGTTGGCCACCTCCGAAAGGTTGGCGTCGCCCAGGATCACGTGCAGCCGGCGGTACTTCTGGGCGTCGCAGTGAGGTTCGTCCCTGGTGTTGACTATCGGTCGTTTGAGGGTGGTCTCCAGGCCGACCTCCTCCTCGAAGAAGTCTGCCCGCTGGGTGAGCTGGAACTCGACGTTGTCGGTGCCGGGCGCCTCCGCCCCGACCTTGCCGGCCCCCGTGTAGATCTGGCGGGTGACGAAGTGGGGTATGGCATGCTGGACGACGCGAGAGAAGGGGACGGCCCTGTCCACCAGGTAGTTCTCGTGCGACCCGTACGAATTGCCTTTTCCGTCGGAATTGTTCTTGTAAACGCTGATCTGCTGGCCGGCCGGCAGTACCTGGGCGGCGGCCTCCACCGAGCGGGCCAGGATGGCCTCGCCGGCCTTGTCGTAAAGGACCGCCTCGCGGACGTTGGAACATTCGGGCCCCGAGTACTCGGGGTGGGCGTGGTCGACGTAGTAGCGCGCCCCATTGGTGAGCACAGCGTTGACCAGGTGGGTCTCGACTTCGGGGGCCATCTGGGCCTCGCGCACAAAACCGCGGGCATCCCGGGCCGGGGACTCGTCCTGGAAGTCCCACTCGATCCGGCGCGCCAGAGAGGCCACGTAGGCGTTGATCAGCGCCGACGACGCCGCGATCGGGTTGGGCTCCCCCCCGCCTCGCACGATGATCCCGTACTCGGTCTCCATGCCGAGCACCTTCACGATGGCCACGGGCCGACGTTACCCCGCCTGCGGCCGCAACAGTCGCCAGCGCTCCGGCGCCCCGAGGAGGCTCGACTACCCTGAGAAGGTGCGCTTTGGTACCGTCATCCTCCCCGACCTGGCCTGGGCAGAGTCCAAGCGCCGCTGGCAGAGAGCCGAAGCGCTCGGCTTCGACCACGCCTGGACCTACGACCACCTCTCCTGGCGCTCGTACCACGACAAACCCTGGTACGCGACCATGCCGACGCTAACGGCCGCGGCGCTCGCCACCGGGCGCATCGGCCTGGGCACGCTCGTCGCTTCGCCGAACTTCCGCCACCCGCTGCTCTTCGCGAAGCAACTCATCAGCTTGGACGACATCTCCTCCGGCCGGGCCATCGCCGGCATCGGCGCTGGCGTCGCCACGGGGTGGGACGCGACCGTGCTCGGCCAGCCTGCGCTCGACCCCAGGGATCGCTCCCAGCGCTTCGCAGAGTTCGTCGCCCTGACCGACCTGCTGCTGCGCGACCAGGTGGCCACCTGGCAGGGACGTTTCTACAGCGTTGAGGACGCCAGGACGCACCCCGGTTGCGTCCAGCGCCCCCGCCTGCCTCTCGCCATCGCCGGCAGCGGCCCGAAGGCGATGCGCCTTGCGGCCCGCCACGGCGGCTACTGGGTGAGCCTCGGCCCCGAGGTCGGCACCACTCCGCCGCTCGGCCCGGCCGAAGGCGCCAAGGCGGTCGGCTCGGGCGTCGCTCGGCTCAACGAGGCGTGCGAGGAGGTCGGCAGGGACGCCTCGACGCTGCGCAAGCTGGTCTTGACCGGCCTCACTTTGGACTCCGGGCTGGCGTCGCCCGAAGCGTTCCGGGAGACGGCGGGGCGCTACGAAGAGGCCGGCGTGACCGACCTCGTGGTCCACTGGCCGACGCCTTCGGGCCCCTACCAGGGCGATATGGCCGCCTTCGAGCGCATATTCTCTTCCCTCGCGGCCCACCCGACGCTATAGGTACTGCCCGGTCGCCACTCGCTCTATGGAACGGCCCCCTTTGGTCTCGTCGTCGTGGGACGTGATAGTGCGGATGTAGACGATGCGCTCGCCCTTCGTGCCCGAGATCTTGGCCCAGTCGTCGGGGTTGGTGGTGTTGGGCAGGTCCTCGTGCTCCTTGTACTCCTGCTTTATCGAGTCGATCAGGTCCTGGGTCCGGATACCCTTGCCCTCGCCGGCGATCTGGCGCTTGATGGCGAGCTTCTTGGCCCGCCGGACGATGTTCTCGATCATGGCGCCCGAGGCAAAGTCCTTGTAGTACATGACTTCTTTGTCCCCGTTCTGGTAGGTGACCTCCAGGAACTGGTTGGGCTCGTCGTCTCGGTACATCTCCTCCACCGTGCGCTCGATGATGAGGCGCACGGTCTTGTCCCTGTCCCCACCGCCCAGGGCCCCGACCTCCCCGGCGTCAAGGGGCAGGGAGGAGGTCAGGTAGCGGGTGAAGATCTGAGCGGCGGCAGTTTCGTCGGGGCGCTCGATCTTTATCTTCACGTCCAAGCGCCCGGGGCGCAGGATCGCCGGGTCGATCAGGTCCTCCCGGTTCGAGGCGCCGATCACGATCACGTTCTTCAGTGCCTCCACGCCGTCGATCTCAGCCAGCAGTTGGGGCACGATGGTCGACTCGACGTCGGAGGAGATGCCGCTGCCCCGGGTGCGGAACAGCGAGTCCATCTCATCGAAGAACACGATGACCGGCACCCCTTCTTCGCTCTTTTCCCGTGCCCGTTGGAACACGAGGCGGATCTGGCGCTCGGTCTCGCCCACGTACTTGTTGAGCAGCTCCGGGCCATTGATGTTCAAGAAGTAGCTGCGGGCAGCCCCGTCG
>JBOGGK010000200.1:0-4481 GCA_050744045.1 Acidimicrobiales bacterium
GGTGGGCCCTTACCCGATGGCCCCTGTGAGCCCGCCGAGGTGGTCGACCTGCTAGCGCGGGGCGCCGAGCCGGGGCTCATGGCCATAGGTTCGGGCCGCTTCTTTGGCTGGGTGATGGGCGGGACGCTGCCCGCCGGGTTGGCCGCTGACTGGCTCGTCAGCGCTTGGGACCAGAACGCTGGCTTGCGCTACGCCACACCGGCGGTCGCCGCGATAGAAGAGGCGGCCGCACGATGGCTGGTCGACCTGCTCGGCCTTCCTGCGACCGCCGACGTCGGCTTTGCCACCGGCGCCACGATGGCCAATTTCACCGGTCTCGTGGCGGCACGTAACTCGGTGCTGGCCGGGGCCGGCTGGGACGTGGACACTCGGGGGCTCGCCGATGGCCCGAGGGTCCATGTGCTAGTGGGTGCTGAACGGCATAGTTCGGTGGACCTGGCGCTTCGTTACGCCGGGCTCGGCCGAGGGGTGGCCGTTGCGGCGGACGACCAGGGCCGGCTGAGAGCTGACGCGCTGGGGGAAGCCCTCGGGCGCATCCCCGCCCGCGAACCGGTGATCGTCTGCCTCCAGGCGGGCAACTTGCACTCGGGAGCTTTCGACCCGTTCCCTGAGGCCATCGCGCTGGCGCACGAGCGGGGGGCGTGGGTGCATGTAGACGGAGCCTTCGGGCTCTGGGCCGCCGCCTGCGCGGAGCTACGGCACCTAACTGCAGGCATCGAAAAGGCGGATTCGTGGGCCACCGATGCCCACAAGACCCTCAACGTGCCTTACGACTGCGGCATCGTCCTGGTCGCAGATGCGACTGCGCTGCGGTCCGCGTTCGGCGTCCAGACCGCCTACTTGATCGCCGACAAGGGCGGCACCGGGGACCCCTTCGAGAAGGTCCCCGAGATTTCCCGGCGCGCCCGCGGCGTACCCGTATGGGCGGTCCTGCGCTCTCTCGGGCGCCAGGGTGTCACGGAACTGGTCGCCAGGCTCGCCACGCAAGCACGCGCCATCGCCCGCGCTGTCGTGCAGGTCGAGGGCGCCGAGGTGCTCAACGACGTCGTTTTCACCCAGGTCTGCATAGCCTTTGAGGACGACGAGCGCACGCGCGCCATAACTCAGCGGCTCATCGCCGACGGTACGACGTGGATGTCGGGCTCTCGTTGGCGGGGCCGAGATGTCCTCAGGGTCTCAGTCAGCAACTGGTCGACGGACGAGGACGACGTGCGCCGTTCGGTGGAGGCGGTGCGCCGGGCTGCATCGATGGGTTGACCTCTACCCTCGTGAGGTGGTGTCACCTTGCGCCCAGCCGGCGTTGACGCGACTACCAGCGCTTTCTGGACGTGTCCGGGCGGCGGGCAAGGTGTAGACGGTGCGTGCGCCGTCGACGCGCTTATCAAGTTAGGAGCGTGCCTGGCCCGGGCCAGCGGCCGGTGCACTTCTTTCGGCTCTGAATCCGTGACCTGAGCAAGGCCATGAGGACAAAGGGCATGGCCACCGGTAGGACGAACGCGCCGACGCTTGCCGACATTGAAGCCGTCACCCGAAGTGGAGGTCCAGCTCATTCGCGTACTGAGTGCCCAGGCGGGCCCCGTGTTCAACCAGCCAGTTCGATAGGGCGATAGAGCCGGTGTCCGGAGCGTCGGAGTCGGCGAGCCCCTCGGCCATCGACCTGTACTCGTCGGGGGTCAACAAGACGTCGTGCAAGGCCGTGCCAAGTGCTCTTGACAGGAGAAGCAACAGCGAACCAGGCACTCGGACCACGCGGGCACGGCTTCCTACGGCTTCACGGATCTGTCCTACCAACTCAACAAGAGTCGGACGTTCGGGCCCGACGGCATCAACGACGCGGTCTTCGGGCCATGCCGACGCTTCCAGGGCGAGAGTGGCGAGGTCCTCCACGTGGATGGGACGGATGCGGTAGCTGCCGTCTCCTCCGACGGCGAACACGGGCAGCCGACGTAGCAGCCAGGCGATGTTGTTGAGCAGCACGCCGTGCTCATCGAAGAGGACCGACGGCCGCAGGATGGCATACGGAAGGCCGGTTTCTGCGAGCGCTCGCTCCACCAAGGCTTTGCCCCGAAAGTATGGGTACGGAGAGGCCGCAGAGGGGTGAAGGATCGAGAGATGGACGATTTTCTGGACTCCCGCTCTGCGGGCGGCTCGGAAAAGGGTACGGGAGTTCTCGACGGCTAGGGTGTGGTCCACCGAAGCGTAGGCGAAGCGCACCCAGTACGTGTTGTAGAGCGTGTTCACCCCCTGGAGCGCAAGCGCGAGGCTCGCCGGATCGTCGAAGTCCAGACCGTAGACCTCGATATCCGACTCGTCCTTCCCGCGCTTCGGGTGGCCGGTCAACGTCCGCACCCTTCGGCCAGCGTCGAGCAGTCGGTGAGCAATCGCACGGCCGGAATAGCTGAAGGCGCCGGTAACGGCATCGAGACGTTCATCGGAGTGAGAGGGGCTGGGCGTGGGCTCCTGAGCCAACAGCGACTCGTTCGTCATCTTTCCTCCTTCAGCGGGCCGCCAAGCAGGTCTGCGAGAGGCGCCAGACGGCGGGCCTGCGAAAACAGCGCCATCGCCGGGCCCCGGTCACCGTCGAGATGAGACAGCAGCTCGAGGCCGACGTAGAGCGCCACTACTGCGTGCGCAACCTCGGATGCTTCGACCACTTGGAGAACGGGTAGCCGGCCGAGGAGGCATTGAAGTGCCGCCACTGCGAAGTCGTTCCAAGGTGCGATCCGTTCCTTCACCGCCGCCCCCAGACCGGGGGTCGAAGCGGCCCCCGCGATCATCTCCACGAGCACGGTCGCGTCCCCCGAATCGAGGTCTTCACTGAAGACCTGGGTGGCAAGTGACACGATTTCGCTGGTCGTCTCCACCGACTCGAGCGCAGCCTCGTAGCGATCTCTTCGTCGCGCGCTCACCTCGTCAAGGGCAGCGAGGAGCAGGTTCACAACAGAACCGAAGTGGTAGAAGACGAGGCCCTGGTTGCATTCGGCTCGCCCGGCGATCGTGCGGGCGGTCGCGCCAGCGAAGCCCTCAGTGCGTAGGACGTCCCGAGCCGCAGCTACCAGCGCCTGGCGGGTGTCAGCGGACCGTCCGTCTGGCCGCCGGGCGCTTCCGGTCCTCACCATCTGGAGACCCCATCGGCCTCTTGTCCCAATGCTTTGAGCACGTGCTCAACTTACCTCCCACGTTCAGGAAGTGCAAGGGCAGACAACGTCGGGTGTGGCGACGGAACGGGTGTTCGCCAAGAAATCTTCGAACAACCCCCTTGACTTTGTGGCCCGGCTTGGTGCCTCCTCGGTCAAGCGCCTTTACCCTCATGACCGGAGAAGCAGGCGGCGCGAGACGTGCCGCTATGGCTCCCTTGGCTTGGTTTGTCGGGTTGGATTATCGGGCGCTCGTTATGGCGCGAATGCGTAATTGGAAAGGGTCAGGCCCCAAGCGAAGCCTCGTCCAAGTTGATCCCGACGACCTTGGCGATGCGGGTCATGTCAGCGTCAGTCACTAATAGAGTTGCCTCATGCCGCCTAGCCACCGACGCGATCATGCAGGCGACCATGCCTCGAGGGGTCACGCCCACTCGACGGCAGCTTCGGCAGATACGAGACGCAGCGTCGAAGTCGGCGGCCGTGTCGAAGCCGAGCAGCGTAAAGCGCCACAGGAGGCGACGGAGGGAGGTGCCGTTTTGCATGGGGGAACCGGCCTAGCATGTCGCAGTCACGCTCTACGATGGCGGCGACAACGCGGCCATCGGCGCGGCGCAGGTTCGCGCGGAAGACTGGTGGGCGCACCTGACCTCCCAGAATGCGGACCTTCAGCCGTTGGTGGAAGGACCGGCGATAAGGCTCGCGCTTGCGCACGCCAAGGTCCGCCGCGCGGGATACTCGGCGTGAGGGGGCTCCACCGGGTCACCACCACGGTCGCCATCACCCCCGCCACCACGGTCGCCAGCCCTGAACGGAGCACCCCCTTCGGGCCGAAGTGCCAGCGTGGCGGTAGTCCCACCCCGCCAGTCGCGAAGCCCGACTTCATGGGGTTGTTCGTATGAATGCTCCTTCCCGACCGAAGGTCGGCGACGGGCTCGTGATGTCCATAGCACATCGGCTGACCGAACGGGACCGGTCCATGTTGACCATGCTCTACCGCCACCGGATCTTCACCACCGACCAGGTGGCGAGATGTACTTCGAGAACACGAACACCGCCCAGCACCGGTTGACCACGCTCTACAAGGTCCGGCCCTTGGATCGCTTCCAGCCGCTCGACCACCGCTACGCCAGCCTCCCGTACCACTACGTGCTCGACCAACTGGGTGCCATGGTGGTCGCCGCCGAGCGGGGGGACGACCCCGACAAGTCCCGCTGGCAGGCCGACAAGGCCCTCGCCATCGGCAAGAGCCAGCGCCTCCGGCACCCCGTCGGGGTGAACGGGTTCTTCGCCGCCCTCGTGGCAGAGTCCCGCGGGCGGGAGGGCTGCGACCTGTCCTTGTGG
>JBOGGK010000201.1:0-13319 GCA_050744045.1 Acidimicrobiales bacterium
CCCTTCAACCAAGTTGAGCAGGCGAGCGTGGCGTACCGGGGCCGCCGGCTGCCCATCGAGGGCGCGCCGGGCCAGAGGCTCGGCGGCCCACCACATGAGGACGCCCACCACTACCGTGGCCCCCACCAAACCACCCAACCCGAAGGGCCAACTGCTACCCCACCAGACGAGCAGGCCGACGGCGACGCCGAGGGGTACGCAGCACACCACGACGAGGGCAAAGGCGCGCCGGCGGTTGGCGGTCGTGCGAGAGCGGAGGGGGTCGGCGGGCATTGCGCCAAAGATGTTATTGCCCTTCGCCCTGCTATCGCCTCCGCCCCGCCGCCCGGGCTCCTTCCAGCAGGCGGCCGAACTCAGCAGCCGGCGCGGGGCGGGCGAGATGGTAGCCCTGGCCCTTCTGGCAACCGAGCGATTTAAGGACCTCGGCTTGGCGCGCCGTCTCTATCCCTTCGGCCACGACGTCGAGCCCGTAGCTGTCGGCGATGGCCAATATCGCCATCACCACCGAGAGATCGTGAGGATCAGGGAGCTGGGCGGTAAAAGTCTGGTCCACTTTGATGGCGGTGGCCGGCAACTGCTTCAGGTAGGCGAGCGAACTGTACCCTGTCCCGAAATCATCGATGGCGATCCCGAAGCCGGCGTCGCGCAACTCGTTCAGCACCGCACCGGTAGCGTTTGCATCTTCCATGAGCGCTGACTCAGTCACTTCGATGACGAGCGAGGAGGGTTTGACGCCGTCCCTTATGAGCGCCCTGGTGCTGTCGAGCAGGGCCGTCCCCCGCATCTGTAACGGGGAAATGTTGACATTGACTTTCAGCCATGGGGCAAGCTCGGACCATTCCCGCACCTGGCGCCCGGCTTCAGCCAGCATGAGCTCGCCTATCTCGCCTATCAGGCCCAGCTCCTCGGCCAAGGGCACGAACTCTTTGGCCGCCACGAGCCCCCGGGCGGGATCCTGCCAGCGCACGAGGGCCTCCGCTCCGACCAGTGCCCCGGTATGGAGATCGATGATGGGTTGGTAATAGGGCAACAGCTGGCGGTGTTCGAGGGCCACTCGGAGGAGGCGTGAACCTTCCGCCTTGCGCTCGAGATCGGGCCGGGTGCGAGGGTCGTAGCGGCCCACGCTGCCGCGGTGGCGCGCCTTGGCATGGTACATGGCGGCATCGGCCTCGCTGAGCAACTCGGCGACCGACGAGGACGGCCCTCCCCTTACCACCCCTCCGCTGAGGCTCACCCACAGCTGGCGGTCGGGCAGCACCACCGGCTCGGAAAAACCGGCCATGATGTGGCTGATTATCACGTCGAGCTGAGCGTCGCCGTCTATATCCTCGCACAGGACGACGAACTCGTCTCCCCCGAGCCGGGCCACAGTGTCCACGGAACGAACGGATTGCCGCAGCCGGCTGGCGACGGCCCTGAGCAGCCGGTCACCGACTTCGTGGCCGGCCGTGTCGTTGACCGTCTTGAAGTGGTCGACGTCGAAGAACATGACCCCGACGCTCCGGCCTTCGCGCCGGCAGCGTTCGAGGGCGTGGCCCATGCGGTCTTCCAGCAACCCGCGGTTCGGCAACCCGGTCAGGTGGTCGTGCATGGCCTGGTGAGCGAGCGCCTGCTCAAACGCCTTTTGCTGGGTGATGTCCCGAACGACCTGGTACACCGCGCAAACCTCGCCCCGGTGGTCCCTCAAGGGCCCGAGGCTTATCGACACCTCTAACCGCAGGCCCGCTTTGCTGGCCAACACCGTCTCCACGCGGGTCAGGACCTCGCCGGACCAAGCCCGCCTCAGCAACTCGGCCGCCTCGGCACGCCGCTCGTAAGGGACCAGGGTGCTGGCCGGCGCACCGACGACCTCCGCCTCGTTCCAGCCGAACAGTTCCTCGGCGGCGGCGTTCCAGATCTCGATCGAGCCGGCGGGGCCGGAGGCAAGTATGGCCTCGTCGCACTCGCTGGCGATAGTGGCGAGCATCGTCTGGCGCTGCTTGAAGGTCAGCCTCCCCCCACGGCCGGGGCGCTTCCCGAGCGGCCTGTCCTCGGGCAGCTGGTCCCCGGCCCTGCCCAGCGGCTGGTTGGACGGCCTCTTCAGCGGCGCGTTCACCAGCCTGCTCACCGGTTCGTTCACCGCCTTGTTCACCCACTTGCTTACCGGTCTGTCCACGGGCTTGTTCACCGCCTTTATAGGCCGTCCCGAGGGTCCCGTTCCCCCCATGTCCAGTGCTGCAGAATTGACCGTGCCAGGTCTATACCCTTAAACCACGGAGAGCAATCATCCAACCACAATACTTCCCGGCCGCCGCGAACCCACAGCGGTGCGCAGCGAGGCGCCATCGTCCCCGCCTACCCGCGCTTGACGGGCTCCGAGGGATAGGCATCACGGCGGTCGTCGCCTACCACCTCGACCCGTCGTGGCTCCCCGGTGGCTACCTCGGGGTTGACATCTTCTTCGTGGTTTCCGGCTACTTGATCACCGGGCTGCTGCTCGGGCTCTTCCCCCCCGGCGCCCCCCTCCGGCCAGCGCTGGCCCAGTTCTGGGCCAGGCGGGCGCGGCGCATCCTGCCCGCGCTCTTGGTGACCTTGTTCGGAGTCGCGGTGGCGGCGAGCGTCTGGGCCCCCGATGCCATCCCCGAACTGCGGGCGGACATACCGGCCTCGCTCGGCTTCGTCGCCAACTGGCGGCTGCTCGCCCACCACGACAATTATTTCCAGGCGATCGGGCGCCCGCCCCTGCTGCAGCACCTTTGGTCGCTCGGGGTCGAGGAGCAGTTCTACTTGGTGTGGCCGTTCGTCGTGCTGCTCGCTCTGGCGTGGTCACGCCGGCGGGGCCGGGCCCGGCAAACCGGGTCGCTGAGCGTGCTGGCGTTCGCCGGGGCGGCGGGCTCGGCGGTGCTCATGGGAGCCTTGTTCGTACCGGGCGCTGCCTCGAGCGTCTACTACGACACCTTCACCCACTCGGCTGGCCTCCTTATCGGTGCCGGCTTGGCCGCCACCACCTACGGGCGTCGCTTCGCCCCCGACGGCGCCGCCGGCAAGCGCCGCGCCCAATTAGGTGCGGTCGCGCTGGCCGGCCTCGTCTTGTCGCTGACCTTCCTCGGTCCCAGCGACAGTTTCACGTACCAGGGCGGCATACTGCTGGCTTCAGCGCTCGCCGGCCTCGTGCTGCTGGTGGCCCTTCGCCCGGGGCCGGTCCAGCAACTGCTGTCGCGCCGGCCCCTCGTTTACCTGGGGACTCGGTCATACTCGCTCTACCTCTGGCATTGGCCGGTAATCTGCCTCACCCGACCAGGCATCGATGTCCGGCTGTCAGGGTGGGCGCTGCTCGCTTTCCGCCTGAGCCTCATGGGCGTTGCCAGTGAGGTTTCCTACCGGTTGGTGGAACAACCCTTCCGTACCGGGCGGGCCCAGGCGGCCCTTCGGGCCTGGCGGCGGGCGGCCCGGACCGCCGCTCTCGGCTCGGCCGGTGCCTGCGGGTTGACCGCCACCGTGCTGTTGGCCGTCGTCAACCCGCCCGCCATGCCCGCCGCCCTCGCTGCGGGGGCCACCCCTGCGGCGCAGGCCCGGCTACCGGCCGCCAGGGGGGCGGTCCCGGCAGTTGCCACGCGGGGTCATAGCTCGGCCAGCACGGCCGTCGGTGCCAGCGGTAGTGGGGTGGCAGCCAGTGGGGCCGGGGGGGCCGCAGCAGGCACCGCCGGCGGGGCGGTAGCGGGGGACACGGCAGGCAGCGCCACGGCATCAGACAACGCCCGCGGCGCGGGAGGGGGCACGGCGGGTAGCGCCACAACGCCTGGCCGGCAGGCCGCCACCGGGGCCGGCCCGCTGGCAGGCGCTCAGGCGGCTGCCTCTGGGCCGGCGACTGCCCAGGGAAGCGCTCAGACAGGCGGCCCTGCGCCGGCCGGAGCCCGGGGGGCTCCCACCACGGGGGCGGTGGAAAGGGCAGCCCACGACTACCTGGCCATCGGGGATTCGGTCCTCCTGGCGGCATCGGCTGCCCTTTCCCAGCGCCTGCACGGCGATGTCACCGTCGACGCCAGGGTCGGGCGCCAGGTGTGGGCGGGCATAAGCCGGCTCAGGCAGTACGAGAAGGCGGGCCAGCTTGCCCATCTGAAGGCTCTGGTCATCGACTTGGGCACCAACGGGCCCATGACCCCCGCCGACGTATTCCAGTTGCGCCGGCTCGCCGCCGGGATCCCGCTGCTGGTCTTCGTCAACGTCCGGGTGCCCAGGCCCTGGCAGCGGGAGAGCAATGAGTCCCTGGCCGCGGTGGCGGGGGAAAAAGGGCTCAGGGTGGCGAACTGGTACCGGGCCTCGGAGGCTCCCGGCGCCCTGTACGCCGACGGCGTCCACCCGGACCCCAAAGGCCAGGCCATTTACGCAAAGCTCGTGGCCACCATGCTCGGGATAGGCCCCAGCCGACCAGGAGTTATGGGCGATCACTAACACGGGGCCCCGACGCTTTGGTCGATAGCTGTCGGATTCTGCAAGGAATCGACCAAAACCCCGACCGGACCGCGCTCGCCGGCGCCACCCCCTGGCCCCCGCGCCACCCCTCGCCCGCTCCACCCCTGGCCCGGCCCAACCCAACCCAGGGGACCGGCCCCACAGGGGGCCACCTTCCCACCCGGGCCCACCTCCCTGCCCGGCGGCGGTAGACCAGGACTGTGAGCTCCACCCCCGCGGCCAAGGCTTACGTGGGATGCTCGGGATGGTCCTACCGACATTGGAAGGGCCCGTTCTACGGGCCGGAGCTGCCGGCCAGCCAATGGTTCTCCCATTACGCCCGTCGTTTCGGCACGGTGGAACTAAACAACACCTTTTACCGCCTACCTCCTGCCGCCACTTTCGCCACCTGGGCGGCGAAAGCCCCGCCCGGTTTCGTCTACGCGGTCAAGGTCAACCGCTTCGGCACTCACCGGCTGAAGTTGCGGGACCCACAACGGTGGCTACCCACCTACCTCGAACGGGTCGCCCTCCTCGGCTCGGCTTTGGGCCCCAACCTGGTGCAGTTGCCTCCCCGTTGGAAGCGTGACCTCGGGCGCCTCGGGGACTTCCTGGAAGCGGCCACCTCGGCCCCAGCCATTGCAGCCACCTCGGCAACCCCAGCCATTGCAGCCACCTCGGCAACCCCAGCAACTGCGGCCACCTCGGCCCCAGCCATTGCAGCCACCTCGGCCACCCCGGCAACCGCGGCCACGTGGGCCCCCCGAGCCACGGCGGGCCGAGGCACCCCGGCCTCGCCGGCCATCGGAAGGGGGCGCCCCCTGCTTTGGGCCCTGGAGTTCCGCGACCCCTCGTGGCTGCACGAGAGCACCTACGAGCTTTTGAGGGAGTACCGCGTGGCGTTGTGTTGCCACGACCTGGTGGAGGACCACCCGTGGGCGCTGACCACCAGTTGGGGGTACGCCCGCTTCCATGGCCCCCATGCGAAGTCGGAGAAGTACGCCGGTGAGTACGGCACCGAAGGGGTCGCCGCCCTCGGGCGCCCGCTGCTCGCCTGGCTGGAGCAGGGGTGCCCGGTCTACGCGTACTTCAACAACGACCTCGGGGGGGCGGCCGTCCGGGACGCCCAGGCGTTGGCCGAGCTACTAACATTGCGGTGATGGGTATTTTCCACGTGCTCCTGGCGTCCGCGAACGGGGCCCCGTGGGACTGGCTGTGGGGGACGCTGGCGTCCATCGTCTTCGTCGTCGCCATCGCCATCCCCGCCGCCATCCTCAATGTCCGCGAACGGCGCCGGCGCCAACAGGAGCTGGCGGCCCAGGGGGACCAGGAGGAGCAGCCCGTCCAGCTACACCAGGGGCCGGCGGCCCCGGTGCACTGAGCGAGGCTCAGCCGGCGGGTCGGGCCTCAGCGGCCCGGGCGCGGTCCGCCCTGCGGTTGTGCCACGACAGCCAGCCCACGGCGGCCCAGCCGACCAGCAGCAGGGACCAGAAGCCAACCGCGCGGTACATGAGCGTGCCGGCGGTGGCCCTGGAGACCGGCACATGGAACCTGGTCAGCACTTCCACCAGGCCTCCCTCCACGACGCCCAGGCCACCCGGGGTGATGGGTAGCTCGACGAGCAACTGCGCGGCGGCATAGCTCAAGAGCACGCCCCGCCAGGGCACAGGCCCCCCCACGGTGAGCAGGCCCATGACGAGGACGACCCAGTCCATGGACCAGTTGAGGATGGCGGCGCCCAGGCACAGAGCCCACGCCCGCACGGGCGGACGGAAGCAGGCCATCTCGGCGGTGGACTTCTCGGCCGACCGCAGGTGCCGGCAAGCGCTCGGCGGCAGCCGCCGTTCGGCGAAGCGGAGGACGCGCGAGATGAGAGCGCTCAAGACATTCGTCTGGCGGAACAGCGCGCTCGCTACCAGCGCACCCACGAGCACGAAGGCGAGCGTCGGCAACAGTTCGGGGCTAAGGCCGGGCCCCACGATGACGGCGCCGGCCACCGCCACCGAAGCGAGCCCCGCCGCCGCCAGCGCCCCCGCCGACAGTTCGGCCCAGACCCCGAGAGCTCGCCCGGCCCCCAGCCGCTGGTACTGGCGGAAGGCGTAGCCCTCGGCGAAAAGGACACCCGCCGGCAGCGACTGGGCGACCGCGTTGCTCGCCATCGTCACGGGTAGGAGGTCCCGGACCCCGACCGGCAGCCCTCCGGCGCGCAGTATGCGCTGCTGCAGCCACGACAGGGCGAAAATGGAGATGCACTCGGCCCCGAGCGAGACGAACAGCCAGTGCCAGTGCAGATGGTAGAAGATGGAGCCCACCTGGCCGATGCTGCTCCCGGCTCGCAGCACCACGAACACGGCGGCGGCGGCGAGCACGACGACCTCTATCAGCAGGCGCGCAACCGTCCGGCGACGGCCCTTGCGCAGCACGCCTCTGCCTCTGCTGGCCGTCCCGGTCCCGCGATCGCCGCTGCCGCCCGGGCCGGCGTTCCCGGTCCCGCGATCGCCGCCGTCATGAACCGCCTGGTCGCTCACCGTAGTGACAACATCCCTTCGCGTTGCGTCATTGGTAGGGGTGCCGTTCCTCGGGGACCTTGTCCCCAACGCCGTCTACGGACCGGGGACGCACTCAGCCATGCACGCTAGTCCAGCCGCGCCGAACCTGAGACTTTGCTGAACCCGCTCCTGAAAAGGTCCCGGTGGCGGCGTCGTGCCCTCCTCATGCGCGAAGATGGCCCCTGTAGCTTCGAGCCAGTGCGGGTATGTCGTAACAAGTACTTGCCGGTTCTCGGTTTGGGCGGCGGCCCGTCCACCATCAAGTAGTACAACGCGGCACAAAGTGAAATCAGGGCAGAGAGGGTAGTAGTGGACGAGTTGTCGAACCAGGGCGCCGGGTGACCCACGCAGCACTTACGGCCCCCGGCCAGTCGGAGGCCGCCAGTTCCGGCTCAAGGGCGGACCGCCGGAGCCGAGCCAATAGTGTGGACCACCATCACTTCGAGCTCCCTCGCCTCCGTGACCTCGCCCGGCGGGCAATACCCCAGGTCGTCGAAGCGACCCTCATGCCGCTGGCCCTTTTCTATGCCGCGCTCACGGTCCTCGGGCCTCGAGGTGCCATCTGCACCGCCCTCGGATGGAGCTACCTGGCCCTGCTGCGGCGCCTCTGGCGCCGGGAACGGCCGCCCGGGCTCCTGCTCATCACCACGCTGGTCATCACCGCCCGGGCGGTGGTAGCGCTGGCCAGCGGTGCCAGCCTCTTCGTGTACTTCCTACAGCCTTCGCTGGCAACGGCTCTCATCGGCGGGGCGTTCCTTCTCTCGGTCCCCCTCGGGCGCCCGCTGGCGGAGAGACTGGCCCACGATTTCGTCCCCCTGCCGCCATCGTTCGTGAAGCGCCCCAAGGTCCGCCAGCTGTTCGTGCAGATCAGCCTGCTGTGGGCGCTGGTGAGCCTGGCCAACGCCGCCGGCACTATCGCTTTGCTGGTCAACCTGCCCATCGCCACCTACCTGGCGGCCAACACGGGCCTGTCGTGGGTGCTGAAAGGTGGCGCCATAGTGCTGTCGTCGTGGTGGTTCCGCCGGGCGCTGCGCAAGCACAACTTGAGTGCCCCGGCGGGCGAGGCCGTCCCCGCCCCGGCGGCGCCCTAAGCCCCCCGCACACTTCTGGCCGCCCGATCGGGCCGGGTGGCCAGAACCATGCCTCACCCGGGTCGCGGCGCAGTGGTTTCCCATTGCCACGCCAGCCCGGCCAGGCCCGGGCCAGTGTGGGCGACCATCACCGCGCTGAAAGAGCCTACGAACGCGGTCTGCGGGCTCACCCGGGCGCCCACCTGAGCGGCGAGATCCTCAGCGGCGAGCGGATCCAGGGCGTGCAAGGCTGCGACATGCAGCGCTTGGCCCCTTCGCACGTGCTCGGCCGAGCCTCGGCGCCACGCGGCCACCACCCGCCGGAACGCCGCCTGGCGGCCCCGCGCCGGCCGCAGCGGCCGCACATGGCCGCCCCGGAACTCGAAAACCGGGTTGAGGCCGAGCCACTCCGCCCCCCACGCCGCCGCGCCCGGGACCCTGCCCCCCCGCGCCAGGTGCTGCAGCGACGGCAGCGTGGCGACCAACCTCGCCTCCCGGGAGGCGACTTCGGCGGCCGCGACAACGTCCCCGAGTGGCAAGCCGGCTCGCGCCGCCCTGGAAGCGGCCAGCACCACCAAGCCCTGCGCCCCGGCGGCGGTACCCGTGTCAACCACGGCCACCTCTTTCCCGCCCGCATCGGCCAGCGTGGCAGCCGCCACCCGAGCGGCCTGGTAGGCGCCGCTCATGCGCCGGGAGATGGTGAGGACTAGGACCCCATCGCCCTCGTCGGCTTCCTCCGCTGCGCCGGCCAGCTCGCCGGGAGCCGGCCCCGACGTGCTCAGCCCTTCTCCCAGGCAGGCGACCACCTGTTCGAGCGGCAGCTCGCCGTCGCGGTACTGGCGCCCGCCGACGCTCAGCCACATGGGCACCACCCTCACGCCGCGGGCGAGGGCCAGGTCATCGGGCAGGGAACAGGCGCTGTCCGTGACCACCCCGACAGTCAGCTCAATGCCCCCCGGCCCCAGCTCGGCCCTCGCCGGCGCCCGTGCTCCCCCCGCCCGAGCCCAACGCCGGAAGATGCGCCGGCGCCAAAGCCATTTGCGGGGGCTTTTCCCGAGTTTCCCGGTCGAAAAGCAGCCGGTACATGTAAACGGCGCGCCCCGGGCGGGAGGGCGGCCCGTTGCCCGTCAGCCTTTTCAGGAGCATCGGGGCAAGCACGGCACAGGCCGCGAGCAGGCCGGGACGGCCATGGGCCCGGGCGACAACCGGGACGAGGACCACGTCGGCCACGATGCTGCCGAGGGCGGTCTCCCCCGCCAGCCTCCCGCCCGCCAGGCCGGCCAACAGGACCAAGGAACCGGTGGGGGCGCTGACGAGCAGGGCGCCCATAGCGGGTGAGATGCCGCGGCCCCCGGCGCCCCCCAGAGCGGGGGACCAGTCGTGCCCGGCCACGGCGGCACCACCGGCCAGCGCCGCCGCCAACGGGTGGGAGGGACCGGCGAGGGCCGGCCCGAGCGCCCCTTTGGCCAGTTCGAACAGGCCTGCCACCACGAGCGGGCCGGTACCGGCCACCTGCGACAGCGCCGTCCCCGAAACGGTGCCGGTGCCGACGGTACGAAGGTCTACCCCGGCCCGCCACCGGGCCATCAGGTTGGACACCGGTACCGCCCCGGCGGCAAAGCCGGCGGCCACCGCCAGCACCGTTCGGCGAACGTCGGTCATTTGCCCGAGACGCTAGGCGCTCGTGGCCAAGCGGCTCAACGAAGTTCGGCCCAAAGCTGTCCCCGCAACGCCGATAAGCCCCTGCCACGAGGTGGCGCCGCCGAGACATGGCGCCAGAAAGCGACCTCGCTACCGTACTGTTGAACCGGGAGCGCCTATAGGACGTTAAGGAGCGGTAATGGTGTGGTTGCTCGTCGTCTTGCTTGCCGCCTGCGTTCTGCCTTTCACGGTGTACTTGGGCCGAGGTTTCTGGCAAAGGGCGCGTTCGGTGGAGCGTCACAAACAAGCCCTGGACACCCTGGCCGACATAACCAAGGCAGCGGACGTGCCTGGGCTTGTGGGCGCGCCGTCGAGCCTCTCTGGGGCGTTCGGGGCGCCAGGCCCGAAGCGAGGCGAGCACCAGGACCGCCAAGCGCACGTGCGTGTCATCGGTCCCGCGGCGCAGACGACGGCAGAGGGCGCGCTGCCACCACCCCGGCCGTCCGCACGCCCGGGCCATTCCAACGCCTCGCCCCTCCACCGCCCTTCGCGGACAGCACCGTCCGCGGCTGCCATCGACGCGGTTGCGACCGCCGCCATCGGCGCCCCCACCGACGCCCGAGTGGTGCGCACTGGCCGGCCGCGCCCTCCGGCCCGCCCCGCCCGGGCAGACGAGACCATTCCCGGGATGGCGCCCGTTCCTCCGCCGCGTGGCCGTGAGCCGCCCACCCGGCCCCTCCCCGTCATCCGGCCTCACGTTTACTACTTCGACGACTTGGCGCCCGGGGGCCGAGGACCAGGGCCTGCCACCTCCGCCCCGGCTACCCCGCCCGAGGCCGGGCCGGCCCCGCCCGCTCCGGCGAGCCCGGTAGGCGAGGCCGGGCAACACGTCGGGGAACTGGCCCTCACGGGCTCGGACAGCCCGGGCGACGAGCTCGCCGTTGATCCACCCAGCCCCTGGGGCGGCGACCAGCCGGCAACGCCGAGCGCGCTCCCCATGGCCCTGCGCTCCCGTCCCCGGCCCGCACACTGGCTCGCCGCTGCCGCGATCCTGGTCGTGGTCGGGGTGGCCGCGGCGCTGGCCCTCACCCGCTCTCCCAGCCAGCCCACCGCCGCCCAGCACCGCCCCCCGGCGACATCAGGCCACGCCCGTCCAGCGCCCAAACCCACGACCACCCCCGCCCCTGCCCCCAAACGGACCACTACCACGGTGCCGGCCAAGCCGCCCAAACCTGCCATCCTCCTCTCCGTCCAGCAGGGGCCGAGCGGGGGCACAGCCACCTACCAACTGACCTCGGCGTCCGCCTCCATAGTGGTCCAGGCGAGCGGTCCGTGCTGGATCGAGGTGAGGGCGGGCAGCCCGGCGGGCCAGGTCATCTACACGGGCACTCTCGAGCAGGGCCAGCGGTCGTCGGTCACCGGGCCGGCCTGGATCCGCTTGGGCGACCCTCCGGACGTGGCGGTGAGCGTCAATGGCACCCAAATGCCGGTCCCGGGCGCCAGCCAAGCGGTGCCTCTCAACCTCCAGTTCACGTTCCGCTGACTGAACTGGGGGTTCACGTCCCGCGGGCTGAACTGATACCCGGGCCGGCCGCCGGGGGCCGCCCCCCCGAGCTGGTTAGCTCGGCCCCGGAGCCGCCGGCAGCCCCGGGGTGGGCTGGGCGTCCCAGGTAGGCACTAGCGACCGGGCGGCCCGAGCTTCGTCGGCCCGGCCGATCAACGTGGTCGCGGGGGCGTGACGAGCGGTTTCGGGGTCTTCGCCGGCGATCTCCACCAAGGCATCTGCGAGGGCGGCCACGGTTTCGGGGCTCTCGGTCTCCGTCGGCTCGATCATGAGAGCCTCGGCCACCACCAGGGGGAAATAGACCGTCGGCGCGTGGAAGCCCTTCTCCAGAAGGCGCTTGGCCACGTCGAGCGCTCGCAGTTCCTCTGCGAAGCCCGGGGCACCCTTGGTCGACACGACGATCTCGTGCATGGCCGGCCGGTCGAAGGGCACGTGGTAAGTGCCCCGCAGCTGCTTCAACAGCCAATTGGCGTTGAGGACGGCGGCCTCGGAGACCCGCCGCAAGCCGTCGCTGCCATTGGCCAGGATGTAGGCCCAGGCCCGGGCGAGCGCCAAGGCATTGCCGTGCCAACCGTGGACCCTCCCGATCGAACGGGCCGGCTCGGACCAGGTAAAGGTGCCGTCGTCCCTCCTGGTGGGCACCGGGCCAGGGAGCAGATCGGCCAGCTCGCGGGTCACCGCGACCGGCCCGGCCCCGGGGCCTCCGCCCCCGTGGGGAACAGCGAACGTCTTGTGCAGGTTGAGGTGCACGATGTCGAAGCCCATGTCGCCTGGGCGCGTCACGCCGAGGATCGCGTTGAGGTTGGCGCCGTCGTAATAGAGAAGCCCGCCGGCGTCGTGCACTTCGGCCGCCAGTTCGGCGATGTCCTCCTCGAACAGGCCCAGGGTGTTGGGGTTGGTGAGCATGATGCCCGCTACGTCGCCGCCCAGGTGCCGGCGGAGCGTCGCCGGGCTCACCAAGCCCCGCTCGTCCGAGGGCACGCTCACTGTCTGGTACCCGGCAAGGCTGACTGACGCCGGATTGGTCCCGTGGGCTGAATCGGGGATCAGTACCTTGCCTGGCGAGCGGCCATGGCCCTTGTGCCAGGCCCGCATCAACAGCAAGCCGGTGAGCTCGCCCGCTGCGCCTGCCGGGGGTTGCAAGGTGGCGGCGTGCATACCGGTCACCCGGCACAGGGCGTCGGAAAGGCCCCAGAGAAGCCCCAGCCAGCCCTGGCAGTGCTCCGCGGGGGCCCCAGGGTGGACACCGGTGAGCCCGGGCAAGGTAGCGATCTCGTCGCAGATCTTGGGGTTGTACTTCATGGTGCACGACCCGAGCGGGTAGGCGCCCAGGTCGACCGAGTACTGGCGGTGGCTCAGGCGGGTGACGTGGGCGACCAGGTCGCGTTCGGACACCTCAGCCACGGGGGGTGGCACGGGCCTGAGCTCCTCGGGGGGCAGGAGGTCCTCGGCCGCCCACTCGGGGACCCCGGTCGTGCGGAACGACCAGGAGCGCCGCCCGGGCACCGAGAAGTCGAAGACCGTCGGTTCCTCTTCGTGGCCCATTACTGGAGCCGACCAGGCGCGGCCGCCCGGCGCCGCGCCAGCGGGGCGACCTGCCGCCACGGGCGAGGGGCCGGGAGCCTCCGGGGTCACGAGATCACCTTTTCGAGGGCGGCGACGTACGAGTCCAGCTCGGCCCGGGTGCGCTTTTCGGTGACGGCCACGAGGAGCCCCTCCCGACCTCCGCTGCGGACCGGCAGGCCGGCCAAGATGCCCTCTTCGGCCATGCGTTCTACGACCGTCCCCGGGTGCAGCGGGAGCCCGACGGCGAACTCCCGCACTACCGGGGCGCTCACCAAGGGCCGAACGCCTGGCAAGGCCATGACCGCGTCCCTCAGGTAGCGGGTGCCCCTGGCGCAACGCAGCGCCAGCTCGCGCAGGCCTCCGGTGCCGAGCCAGGAGAGCTGGACCATGGTGGCGACTGCCACCAACGTCTGGTTGGTACAGATGTTGGACGATGCCTTTTCGCGCCTGATGTCCTGTTCGCGCGCCCGTAAGGTGCTGACGTACGCAGTGCGGCCG
>JBOGGK010000202.1:0-1908 GCA_050744045.1 Acidimicrobiales bacterium
GAAATACTTGGTCATCAGACTATTTTACTTCCTATGATCGCGGCGTGGCCATGACGAGCTCCGGCCGTGCTCGCGCCCACCGGGCCCTGTCGAGCCTATGACTGCCCCGGTAGCAAGCACTTACGACGCCCCCGTCGAGGACATCATGACCGCCCTCGACGTAGCCGGCCTGCCCGCGCTGCTCCGGTTGCCCGACTTCGCCCACCTCGAGCGGGAGACGGTCTCGTTGGCGGTCAAGGAGTTCGGGCGTTTTGCCAGCGAGGTCCTCGAGCCCACCGACGCCCCCGGCGACGCCGCCCGGGCCCGCTTCGACCCCTCCAGCGGCCGCGTCGTCACCCCGCCCGGGTTCGGGGCCGCCTACCGCCAGTACGTACAAGGTGGCTGGGGCGCCCTGCAGTTCCCGGAGCGCTCCGGCGGGGGCGGTTTCCCCTCCGTCGTGGCCGTAGCGCTCCAAGAGATGTTCGCCTCGGCCAACACCTCGCTGTCGATCAACCCGGTGCTCACCCAGGCGGCGGCGGAGCTGGTCCTGCGCTTGGGCACGGACCGCCAGCGCCAGTTCTACCTCCCCCCCCTCCTCTCCGGGCGGTGGTGCGGGACGATGGAGCTCACCGAGGCGGGCTCGGGCTCGGACCTGAGCGAGCTGAAGGCCCTGGCTGAGCCGCAGCCGGACGGGTCGTGGCGGCTCAGCGGGACCAAGATCTTCATTACCTGGGGCGAGCACGACCTGGCTGACAACATCGTCCACGTGGTCCTGGCCCGCACGCCGGGGGCGCCGGCCGGGACCCGCGGGCTCTCGGTGTTCCTGGTGCCCAAGGTGGCCCCCGGCCCGGCCGGAGAGCTGGGCGTGGCCAACTCGCTGAGATGCACCCGCATCGAGGAAAAGCTCGGCATCCACGCCAGCCCCACTTGCGTGATGCGCTACGACGGGGCCTATGCCGAGCTCGTCGGCGAGGTGCACGGGGGCCTCCGGGCCATGTTGACCATGATGAACCTGGCCCGCCTGTCGATCGGGGCCGAGGGCTCGGCCATCGCCGAACGGGCCTACCAGCAAGCGCGCCGGTACGCGGCGTCGCGCCTGCAGGGCCGCCGGCCTTTAGCTCCCGGGCGCTCGGCGATCATCGAGCACCCCGACGTGGCGCGGATGTTGTTGAAAATGCGTACCCTCACATTGGCCTCCCGCCTGGTCGTCTTCACGGCTTCGGCTTACGGCGACCAAGCTGTCCACGGGGCCGACGAAGCGGCGCGTGAGCGCGGTGGCGTCTATTGCCAGCTGCTGACCCCGGTCGCCAAGGCCTGGGCCACTGACAATGGGTTCCTCGTCAGCTCCCTCGGGGTGCAGGTCCACGGCGGCATGGGGTACGTGGAGGAGACGGGGATCGCCCAACGCCTGCGCGACGCCAGGATCGGGGCGATCTACGAAGGGACCAACGGGATCCAGGCACTAGACCTCGTAGCCCGTAAACTCCCCCGCGACGGCGGCCGCTGGGCGCGGGAGCTCCTCGACGAGATAACCGCGACCGTCTCCTCGGATTACCCCGACGAGCTGGCCCCCGCTGTCGAGCTGCTGGCCGAAGCCCAAGGAGCCCTTTCGGCGGCGACGTCGTGGCTGCTCGAGCGGGGGACGAGCTGCCCGGACGACGTCCTGGCGGGCGCCTCCGCCTATCTCGAGCTTGCCGGCGTGACTGTGGGCGGGTGGCTTATGGTCAAGCGGGCGCTCGCGGTTTTGCCCCTGGCAGACGGCTTTGCGACCGCGGCCGGGGAGGCCCATTTCTTCGCTACTGAGAGCATGGTCCAAGCCGGGAGTTTGCTGCGCCAGGTCACGGCGGGGGCTGGGCGCCTCGCCGCCTTGACCGGTCCTCGGAGAGAGATATCCCCCGGGGCCCCCCGGCCCTAGCCCCCGGCCGGCCC
>JBOGGK010000203.1:0-3021 GCA_050744045.1 Acidimicrobiales bacterium
GTCCAGACCTCACTCGACGGGGCCCGCCCTGCCACCCACGACGCCCATCGCGGCCCCGGTACGTGGGCTCGGGCGATGGACGGCATCGCCGCCCTGGTCGGTCTCGGCCTGGCGGTGCGTGTGGCGATGACCGAGACGCCGGAGAACACCGGCGAGATCGCCGAGCTCGCCGCTCTGCTCGCACGCCTCGGCGTCCCAGCCGATGCCTTCGTGGTACGCCCGCTGCTGCGCCGCGGTCTCTCGGAGGCCGGCATCGACATCACCGCCGCTAGCACCGTCCCCGAGCTCACGGTGACCGCCGACGGCCTCTACTGGCACCCCGCCGGCGCCGACGCTCAGACCAGCCCTGACATGCGCATCGCCGAGGGACAGCACTCCCTTGCCCACGCCAAGCAGCTGGTCGTCGAGCGGTTCCTCGCCGCCCGCCTCGGCGACGGGAGCATGCCCCGCCCCTACCGCTGCGCCGTGTGACGGCGCGCGCCGCGCCCCGCACGACTTGTCGACACGCACGAGGCTCGCCCAGTCAGACCCGGCGGTGACCCCGCCGGGCTTCCAGGGGGCTCCACTTGGTTCACGAAGGCCCTCGGCCCGTCGACGCGCGGGAGGCGCGGGTCCCTTCGAGGCGGCGCCTGACGACGCGGAACCCGACGTAGATCGCGGCGGCGGCCCCGTTGATCGCCCAGCTGGCGGCGGTGTGCCTGGCCGCCTCGGCGGCGAAGCTGGCGACGACGAGCGCCACGACGTGTGGGTGCCGAGAACCCCATCCACCCAGTTCAGGCAACCATCTGGTACTCGTGGACGAGCCCGCCGAGTCGGTCGCCTCGTCGTAACCTGGCGGCGTCGACATCGCTGATGCTCGGAGGCGTCGCATCGGGCGCAGCCGGAGAACATTGGCTGAGTGACCGGTGGGGGCGATGCGAGTTGTAATGCTCGACGTAGTCGGCAAGGACTGCTTCGAGGTGACGGCGTCCGAGGATGAGCATCCGGTCGAGACACCCGCGCCTGATGATGCCGACCACGCGCTCGCAGATGGCGTTGACGCGGGGTGCTCGGACAGGGCTCTTGATGATCCGGATGCCCTCTGCGGTGAACACGGCGTCGAAGGATGCAGTGAATTTCATGTCGCGATCGCGGATCAAGCTCTCCGTAGATCCGCCGGTAGCCTGTGGCTGCCAGGAATGCCATCCACATCCCGTGTGGTGGGACTTTGGCGTGCACCCCATGATGTGGGCGACCATCCAGCGGTGACCCTGTCATTCCTCTACCGGGCGTTCTGGCGCGTCCTCCAGCTAGTCCGGTTCTCCTGTCGCACGGATACGGACCTCGCGACCGAGGTCGTCATGCTCCGCCACGAAGGTGGCGGTGCTCGGGCGCCAGGTCGACCGACCAGCGCTCCAGGCGGCCGACCGGGCACTGCTCGCCGGATCTGCGCGGCTGCTTGCCTGCCGGCGACGGGGAGGTCTCTTCGTCCAGCCCGACACCCTGCTCGGGTGGCACCGAGACCTGGTGCGGAGGCGCTGGACGTAGCCGCACCGACGCCCGGGGCGGCCATCGGTCCCCTCGGGCACCGTCTCCACCGTCGTGCGATTGGCGAGGGAGAACCCAACCTGGGGTTACCGTCGGATCCATGGGGAGCTGGCCACGATGGGCACCGGACTTGGGGCGCCCACCGTGTGGGCGATCCTCGAACGGCACGGGTTGGGCCCCTCCCCTCGTCGCTCGGGGCCCAGCTGGGCGAGTTCCTCCGTGCCCAGGCCAAGGGCATGATGGCGTGCGACTTCTTCAGCGTCGGCACGGTCTTGCTCCGCCATCTCTACGTCCTCGTGCTCATCGACCTCGGCACCCGGCTCCTGCGTGTGGCCGGCATCACCGCGGACCCGGTTGCCGGCTGGGCCACCCAACAGGCGCGGGACCTTTCGATCGAGCTGTCCGAACGGACGACGCCGGTCAAGTCCTTGATCCGTGATCGTGACGGCAAGTTCCCCCGGTCCTTCGACGAGCTCTTCTGCGCCGATGGGGCCAGGACCGTGAAGTCCCCCGTTCGAGCGCCCCGGGCGGACGCGACCTGCGAACGGGTGATCGGCACGCCCCGTCGCGAGTGCTTCGACCGGACCATGATCCTCGGCCGCCGCCACCTCGAGGCCGTCCTGGCCGAGTACGTGCGCCATTACAACGACCATCGGCCGCACCGCTCACTTGCCCAGCACTGCCCGCGCTTGTCGGACGAGACGCCGATGGCGTTGGCCGATATCGATCCCACGCGACTACGTCGAGCCGACCGCCTCGGCGGACTGACCCACGAGTACCGGATGGTCGCATGACCTGCCCGGACGGGTTTCGGGCACCCACAGGTCTCGTTACCGTCGGCGACGGTGCGCACAAAGGCAGCCGCATCGGGGTCGCGCCAGATGTTGATCATCCTCGGTGCACACGACGCCAACGCAGCACCAGCCGGAGGCGCTTGCAGAACATGCAACCCGGTCGCCAGTACACCGTCACCCGCTCGTCATCGGCAACGGCGTCGTCGCGGGGCATCTATCCACAGTGCCACACGAGGCGTGCGGCCCGGCGAGGCACCCGTCATCAGCCGATCCTCACGTGGCGATTCCAGCCGATGCCCGGTGCCCTTCCTTTGTCGCCATCCGATCTGCGGCCGTCGGGATCGACAACGCCCCTCTTGTCAGTCCAGTCACCCTGCCGGGTCTTCGGGAGGCAGCGACCGTGCGTAGGAAACGCTTCGGCCTACCCACTGGGCCAGAGCGGTCCTGCTGGCGAGTTGTCCGGAGCCCACATGGGCCCACCCCCGCATGCGTCGGCCGCGCATCTCGACGACATGAGCCCCACCGGAGTCGACCAGCCTGTCGGACTCGGCTGGGTCGACCCGGACCATGATCCTGCCCTCGCTGCTGGCGGCGACAGCCATGTTCCCGCAGACGAGGAAGGCGAGCGCCCGAACATCGCCTTCCCCACCAGATCGGTCCCGGCGCCGACCGTCACGGATGCGATCGGCCAGGTCTTTGT
>JBOGGK010000204.1:0-4572 GCA_050744045.1 Acidimicrobiales bacterium
TCCCAGTACCTCATGGGCACCAATTACTTCGGCCAGGACGTTTTCTCCCAGCTCCTGTACGGGCTACGGGACAGTTACCTGGTGGGCTTCCTCGGGGCACTGTTCGCGTCCATCGTGGGGATGGCCATCGGATTCACCGCTGGTTACCGGGGAGGGGCGCTAGACGAGGTGCTCCAGCTTTTCACAAACATCATCGTCATGATCCCCTCCTTGGTGTTGTTGATCGTCATCGGCTCCTACCTGAAGACCCGGGGCGTCCTGTTCGAGGGCGTCTTCATCGGTGTCACGTCCTGGCCCTGGGTCGCGAGGGCGGTAAGGGCGCAGACCTTCACCCTGCGCGAACGGGAGTTCGTCGACTTGGCGCGCCTTTCGGGCAAGAGCGGCGTGAGCATCGTGGTGAAAGACATCGCACCCAACATGGCCTCCTACTTGTTCCTGGTCCTTATCCTGTTGTTCGGCAGCTCGATCCTGCTTGCCGCCAACTTCGACTTCTTGGGCCTCGGCCCTACAAATACTGTCTCCCTGGGCACGATGATGAACCAGTCGATGCTGTGGAGCGCGCTAAACCTGCACGTTTGGTGGTGGTTCATGCCTCCGGGGGTGGTGATAACCATCGTCGTGGCTGCCCTGCTGGTCGCCAACGTCGGCCTCGACGAAGTCTTCAACCCCAAGTTGAGGGAAACGTGAGCCTCGAGGTGGACGACCTCAGGGTCGCTTACCGTACCCTGCGCGGCGAGGTCCGGGCGGTCGACGGGGTCAGCTTCGCCATCGACGACGGTGAGATCATGGGGCTCGCGGGCGAGTCCGGTTGCGGCAAGTCCACGCTGGGCAACAGCTTGGTCTTCCTCGAAGGGCGCATGAAGCACCTGGGCGGGACCGTGCGGCTGGACGGCGAGGCCCTCCCCATCTCGGACAACCGGGCCATGAACCAGTACCGCCTGAGGCGGGTCTCCATCATCCCCCAGTACGCCATGAGCGCCCTCAACCCGACGCGCAAGATCGGCAAGATGACCGCGGAGCTGCTCAAGGCGCGGGGGGTCAGCTACGCCAGCGTGGCCGAAGAGCTCCGGCGCCGCATCGACCTGGTGGGCCTACCCGAGGACGTGCTCGGCATGTACCCCTTCGAGCTCTCCGGCGGCATGCGCCAGCGGGCCACCATGGTCATCTCGACCCTGCTCAACCCCTCCTTGCTCGTTGCTGACGAAGTTACCTCCGCTCTGGACGTGTCGACCCAGCAGGCGGTGGGGGAGATGCTCATGGAGTTCAGGGACCGCGGTTTTGTCAAGACGATGGTCATCATTACCCACGACCTGTCCATCCTGTCCGAGATAGCCGACAGCATCTTGGTGATGTACGCCGGGAAGCTGGCGGAAAAGGCCCCGGTCCCCGCTATCGTCGACAACCCGCTCCACCCCTACACCCAACTGCTGCTGGCGTCGCTGCCCGAAGTCGGGCTGCGCTACGACGAAGCTCCTCTTTCCGGCATCCCGGGCCGGCCCCCGTCGCTGCTCGACCCGCCGCCCGGCTGCCGTTTCCGGGCGCGCTGCCCGTTCGCGTTCGACAAATGCGAGCAGGAGCCACCCTTCGTCGAAGCGCAGCCGGGCCACCAGGTTGCGTGCTGGAAGGTGGCCCGTGACGGGGTGGCCGGGGCCAAGCAACCAGCCAACCACGGCGAGCTGCGCCAGTGAGCATGCTCGAGGTCGAGCGCCTCTCGAAGGTTTACAAGACCGGCACCTTCGGAGGTGAGCTCACCATTGCCCTGCGCCAGGTGACACTCGCCATAGACGATGGCGAAGTCGTGTCCCTGATCGGCCAGAGCGGGAGCGGCAAGTCGACCCTCGGCAGGGTGCTCCTGCGCCTGACCCCCCCGTCGGCAGGTACGGTCCGTTTCCAGGGCGCTGACATCGCGACCCTCCGCAAGCGCCGGCTCCGTGACTATTACCGGCACGTGCAAGGCGTCTTCCAAGACCCGTTCAGCTCCTATAACCCCTTGTACAAGGCCGACAGGGTCTTCGAGATGGTGAGAAGCGCCTATTTCCCCGACCTGAGGGGCGCCCAGTGGCATGCGCAGGTGAGGTCCGCCCTGGAGACCGTCTCGTTGAACCCCGCCGACATCCTCGACAAGTTCCCGCACCAGCTGTCGGGGGGCCAACAGCAACGGTTGCTGATCGCCCGCGCCCTCCTGTTGGACGTGAGGCTCCTGGTCGCCGACGAGATAACCAGCATGCTCGACGCGTCCACCCGGGTTGACGTGCTCAACCTGCTCGTGGGCCTGAAGAAGCGGGGCCTCGGCATCCTTTTCATCACCCACGACCTGTCTCTCGGCAACTACATCAGCGACAAAACGGTGATATTGCGCTACGGCGCCATCGTCGAGATGGGCGACACGCGCAAGGTGTTCGCCAACCCGCAGCATCCTTACACCAAGAGCCTCCTCGCGGCCGTGCCTCAACTCCACCGCAAGTGGGAGCGCCCGCCGCTCGAGGAAGGGGCGCCCACCGGTGCCAATGGCTCCCGAGCAGTTGGTTCGGACGGGCAGGCCGGCGGCCCCGGCGTGGGCGGGCCAACGCTTGTTGACGGTGAAAGCCGGCGGTACTCCAAGGGCCTGCTCAACCCTGCTCGCCGCGCCCGAGGCCATCGCGCGCCGGTGGGGACCGGGGCCAGCTTGCCTAGCGCTGGCGGGGCGCGCCCCAGCTTGATGGACCTGCCTGGCCAGCCGTGGCAGAGGCGCACGCTTCGCTCCCTCAAACCGGAGGCGGCCTTGGCCCGGGGCCCGGCACCGGCACTGGTGCAGTACGAAGAGGGCCACCTCGTCGCGGTGGAGGGTTAGCTTTATGGAGACATGGTTGGATGCCGGCTGGTCCTTGCGCGCCATTGCTGGCCCGTTCCCCGAAGAGCTGCGGTCGCGGCGGGTGGCGGCCACCGTGCCCGGGTGCGTGAGCACCGACCTCATGGCCGCCGGCATCGTGCCGGACCCTTACATAGGTGACAGCGAGCGCCTGCACGCCTGGGTGGGCCGGACCGACTGGCGCTACGAGATGACCTTCGAGGCCGGCCCCGGTCCCGGAGAAGAACGCGTCGACCTGGTCTGCAAGGGTTTGGACACCGTGGCGGCCGTCTCGTTGAACGGGGCGCTCCTCGGCGCGACGGCCAACATGCACCGGAGCTACCGTTTCGACACCAGAGGTGCCCTGGTGCCGGGTACCAACCAACTGGTCGTCGACTTCAGGGCGCCCGTCGACGCCGCCGAAGAAAGGAGCGCCCAACTGGGGCCTCGGCCCAGCAACAGCCCTTACCCGTTCAATGCCATCCGCAAGATGGCTTGCAATTACGGCTGGGACTGGGGCCCGGCCCTGCCCACTGCCGGGATCTGGCGGCCAATCGGGCTCCATCGTTGGCGCCAGGCGAGGATTGCCTCGGTGCGGCCCTTGGTGCAGGTCCAACTGCCCGAGCGCATGGCGACGGCGGCGGGCACGGACACCCCCTGGGCCGACCGGTCCTCGCCTCGCGAAGCCGACGCCGTCGTCGACGTGCAGGTCGACCTGGAACGGGCGTCCGGGCCGGGGCGGGCCTTGCGGGTCACCGCTTCGGTGGCGGGTGAGGTAGTGAGGGCCGATATCGTGCCCGGGCAGCTTGCGGCGTCCCTGCGGGTCGCCGTGGGCGGGGCGAGGCTCTGGTGGCCGGCAGGTTATGGGCCTCAGCCCCTTTACGACCTGGAGGTGACGCTCCAAGACGCTGGTCGCCCCGGCCCGAGCGGGACCGGCCCCGCGGCGGTGGGCGCGGTCCTCGACCAATGGCGAGGACGGGTCGGCTTCCGCTCCGTCGAGCTCGACACCCGCGCCGGCGAGGGTGGCGCCCGGCTCGGCTTCGTGGTGAACGGCCGGGCGGTACAGGTCAGGGGGGCCAACTGGATCCCCGACGACTGCTTCGTTTCCCGGGTCGGCCCGGCGCGCTACCGTCAGCGCCTCCGCCAAGCGCGTGCAGCCAATGTGAACCTGTTGAGGGTCTGGGGCGGCGGGATTTACGAGAGCGAAGACTTCTATGCCGCGGCCGACGAGCTGGGCCTGCTCGTCTGGCAGGACTTCATGCTCGCCTGTGCCGCATACTCAGAACAGGAGCCCCTCCGCGCCGAGATCGAGGCGGAGGCCCGCGAGGCGGTGGCACGCCTGTCCCCCCACCCCAGCCTGGCGGTGTGGAGCGGCGGTAACGAGAACATCTGGGGGCACGTGGACTGGGGATGGGAGGAGGCCCTGGACGGGAAGAGCTGGGGCGCCGGCTACTACTTCGACATTTTCCCCGCCATAGTCAAACGGCTCGACCCAACTCGCCCGTACATGGCCGGGAGCCCTTGGTCTCTCGGTTACGACGCCCACCCCAACCACCCCCGCTACGGGAGCATGCACGTCTGGGACGTCTGGAACGAAAAAGACTACCTCTCGTACCGGGAGCACCAGCCCCAGTTCGTGGCCGAGTTCGGTTTCCAGGGCCCGCCCACCTGGCCCACCTTGGCCCGGGCGGTCACCGAGCGCCCGCTCACCACGTCGAGCCGGGAGCTCGCAGCCCATGAAAAGG
>JBOGGK010000205.1:0-7424 GCA_050744045.1 Acidimicrobiales bacterium
GGCACATCCTTTCCGCCCCCCACTTCGTCTCCCCCGACGGCCCTGGGGGCAAGCCGGCGCCCGATCTCGAGGAGGCCTGGGGACGCTTCGACCTCCAAGGCGCCCTCAGCGCGGCGCTCGGTAAACCCTGCCGGGTGGCCAACGACGCCGACGTACAAGGGGCAGCCCTGGTGAAAGGCGAGGGTCTCGAGCTCGTCATCACGCTCGGGACCGGCGTGGGGACGGCGCTCTTCTGGCAGGGCAAATTGGCCCCTCATCTCGAGCTCGCCCACCACCCCCTGGGCAAAGGCGGGGAGGACTACAACGAGGTGCTGGGCGAGGCGGCCCGGGAATCCAGCGGTAACAAGAAGTGGAACTCTCACCTGGCGCGGGTCTTGACGGTGCTGAAGGACCTCGTTTTCTACGACCACTGCTACATCGGCGGCGGCACCTCCAAGCACGTGAAGGTCGATCTGCCGCCCGACGTGAGCCGGGCCGACAACACCGCCGGCATCCTCGGCGGCATCAAGCTCTGGGAGCGTAGCTGAAGCCCGGAGCCGAGCCCCCGGCCCGGTCCCGCCCGCTCCCGAACCCTCCTTAGGCGAGGACGTCGCGAGAGGTCATGCGAGCCCAGGCGGCGGAGGCGAAAACCGCCACGTAGCCGCCTTGGAGGGCGAGGTCCTTCCAGATCTCCTGCCAGCGCATGGGATCCTGGATAAGGCCGGCGAACGAGGTCCAGTAGTTGGTGAAGAGCCACGGGTGCAGGAACGCCACCTCCGAGACGCTGTCCAGTATCGCCGAGACGATTACGACCCCGACGGTTATCGCCATGGCGGCAATGGGCACGTCGGTGAAGGTGGAAACGAACAGCCCTATGGACGCCAGCCCGAACATGGACGCCCCCACGACCAGAGCGGCCAGCAGGCTGCGGCCCAGGCCGTCCAGGAACGGAATGGTGGTGCCCGAAAGCGTGACGACCTGGCCGTGGGGGAAGAAGGCGAGGCCCGCCACCACGCCGGCGAGGACCACCACAATTGCCGCCACGAGGCAAAAAATGGCTACGACGACCCCTTTGGCCAGGAGCAGGCGGGAGCGCCCGGCGGGGCGCACGAGCAGGTAGCGCAACGTCCCGAGGTTGGCCTCGCCGGCAATCGCGTCCCCGGCGACGACGGCGATGGACAGCGGGATGAAAAACGGCATGGTCACGGTGAGCCCGGCCAGGGCGGTGAAGATCCCGTTGTGGGAAGCCCGGTCGAGGAACGCCGGCCCCCGCCCGGCGGTCGGCCCCCCAGAAAGGTAGACGGCGAGGGCGAGGAACACCGGTACCGCTATCAGCACTACGAGCAGCGCCCGCACCCGCGCCCGGCCGAACACGGTGCGGGCCTCAACCAGCCACATCGAAGCCCTCCCCGGTCAGGGCCACGAAAGCGTCCTCCAGCGACAGCTGTTCGCGCACCAGCATGCGCACGCCCACCCCGGCCTCCACTAGCGACCGGCAGCAGTCTTCGGGGAGCTGGCCGTCGAGCGTGCCCGCCACCTGTTCGCCTTGCACGCCGAGGTCGGCAAGGCCCATGCGGGACAGCACCTCGCTCGCCCGCACCGGGTCGTCCACCTCCACCCGGAGCTTTGGCGCCGCCGTCGCCCGTAGCTCGGCCAACGTGCCCTGCATAAGCAACCGCCCCTTGTGCATGACCCCCACGTGGCTGCAGATCTGCTCTATTTCCGACAAGAGGTGGGAGGAAAGGAAGATCGTCGTCCCCTCGGCCGCCAGATGGCGCACCAGGTTGCGGATCTCGCGGGTGCCCTGAGGGTCCATGCCGTTGGTCGGTTCGTCGAGGACGAGGAGCTGGCGGGGCCGGACCAAGGCCCAGGCCAGTCCCAGGCGCTGGCGCATGCCGAGCGAATAGGCCTTGTACTTCTTGTCCCGGGCCGGGGCCAGCCCTACTCTTTCGAGGGCGCTGGATATGCGCGCCCGGCGCGTCGCCGAAGCCGGGGACGGGCCCATGGCGTCCAGGCGGGCCAGGTTTTCCCAGCCCGACAGCCACGGGTAGAAGGCGGGGCCCTCCACCAGCGCCCCGACATGAGGCAGGACCGACATGGCGGAGCGAGGCATGGGCCGGCCGAGCAGGCTCCAGCTCCCAGCGCTCGGGTTGAGGAGCCCGAGAAGTACCCGGATGGTCGTTGTTTTCCCCGAGCCGTTCGGCCCGAGGAAGCCGTAGGTGCTGCCCACCGGCACGGCCAGGTCGATGCCATCGACGGCCCGGAAGGCACCGAACGACCTCGCGAGCCCACGGGTCTCCACTGCCAGGGCGGCGCTCCCCTGCCCCCCGCCCAGCGCCGCGGTCGTGCTGGTGCTCCCGGCGGGCGCCGCGATCGCGGTCAGGAGCTTGTGGAGGCGTCAGCCTCCAAGACATGCGCCGTGACGAAGCCGGCATAGAACTGGCCGTCGGGCATGACCAGGACGTTGAGCAGGTCGGTGCTGAACAGCCTGGCTTGGTATTGCTGGCCCGCCACCTGGACCTGCACCGGCGTCGTAACCGGGCCGAGCTCGGCCTGGTCCGACGGCGTCGTGAGGGCCCTCGCGGTACCGGTGACCACGGTCGTCCAACCGGTGCCTAGCCGCTGCAGCCCGAGCGGGCCGAGCGGGACGGACGGCGACGGCGACGGCGACGGCGAGGCCCCGGCGCTCCCCGCCCGCTCTCCACCTACCGTCACGTCATGAGTGGTCACGTTGGCGCCCGGCGGGGCAGTGAAGGTGAGCTCCCGGGAGGGCGGTACGCCGAGGCTGAGCGAGCCGGTGAAACCCAGCTCTACGGCCGGTCCCTGCTGCCCGTTGGCGTACACCGCCACCTGAAGCGGCACGCCGGCCAGGGTGCCCTTGGCCCCCACGTCGACCTCGATGTGGCCCACAGTGCTGCCCGGGGCTGACTTCGGGGCCACGAGCAACTGGTATGCGGGCTGGCCGGCGACATAGAGGGGGGTGCCGGTGGTGACCGAGGTGGTGGGGTCGAGGCGGGCGAGCAGCCGGGAGGCGAACTGCTGGGGGGTAAGGACCGTGGCCGTGGCCGTGCTGCTACCACCGGCCCCGGTGGTCCCGCTAGGCGAAGACCCGGGCTCGAACACGAGATGGGTCACGCTCTGGTCCGCGCTGTCCCACAACCACGCCTGGTTGCCGTTGCGGACCAGGTCGACCTCGTGGGTGGGGGACTCGTTGAGCGCCAGGTGCTCGGCGTGGGCGCCGTCGAGCCATACGCTGACGGGGTAGCTGCCAGAAAGCAGGCTGAGCGGGTTGAAGGCGTCGCTGGCGCCGCCACCCGGGCCGGCGCTTTCTCCCAGCTCGCCCTCCAGGCTGGAGAGGTCGCTCAGGCCGAGGTTGGCCGTCCAGGTGAGCGTGCCGGTCAGCGCGGGCGGCTTGGCCTGCGCGATGTCAGCGAGCAGTTGCTGGGTAGTCCGGGCCGACAGTTCTGGAGGAGGGGAAGCACCTCCCAGGGTGGGCACCAGAGCGCCGCCGCCGATGGCCACCACGACTGCGGCCGGCACTGCCCAGCGGGCGCGCCTCCATCGCAAGTACTGCATTGCCCAACCTTACCTCTGGGGCCCCGGGCACATCCCTGAGAAAGCCCTGAATTGGGCTCGGGCACCGGGGTTTCAGCGGGCCCGGCGGTCGAGCAGCAAGGGCGCCGCCGGCCCCACCTGGTCGCGCACGCTCGAGTGGAAGGCCCTGGCCTCCTCCAGCTCGGGACGGTGCACGACCTCGCCGCCTTCCACCACGCGTACCTGGAGAGGCCGGGCACCGGCGTCTGGGCAGTGAGGGACCGTGGTGACGACGTCGGCCCAAAAAGGCCCGCTCGCGGCCGCCACCGGTACCCCGGGGCCCCCAGGCCGGGGAGCTTGGTCGAGCAGCGCCCGCCACGCCCATTTCCGCCCCCCAAAAGACGCTTTCCCCACCGAACGCTTGGCCACCGGCCGCAACGGAGCGCCGGCCGGGGCCCCCGGGTCGCCCACCGCCACCAGCTTGTAGACGAACCCGGCGGTCGGCACCCCCATTCCGGTGACGACGTTGGCTCCCACGCCGTAGGCATCCACGGGGGCGGCCCCTAGGGCGGCGATCGTGTGGGCGTCCAGGTCCCCCGTCACCATGAGCTTGGTGCGGCTGGCCCCGAGCTCGTCCAAGAGGGCGCGGGCCCGGGCCGCCTCGCGGCCGAGGTCGCCCGAGTCGATGCGGACACCCCCAAGCGCCGCCCCGCCCACTTCGACCGCGTGGCGGAGCCCTTCGGTGGTGTCGTAGGTGTCGACCAGCAGGGTGGTCCCCGCCCCGAGGGCGTCCACCTGGGCCGAGAAGGCGTCCTTCTCGCTGGCATAGGCGAGCACGAAGGCGTGAGAAGCCGTCCCCGCCGTCGGGATCGCGTAGCGCCGGCCCGCTTCCAGGTTGGAAGTGCTGGAAAAACCGCCGAGATAGGCGGACCTGGCCGCCGCCACAGCCGCCGCCGGGTCGACGCGGCGGCTGCCCATTTCGATCACCGGGCGCGCGCCGGCCGCAGCAGTTATGAGGCTCGCCGCAGCAGCTACCGCCGAATCAAAATTGCAGATGCTGAGCAAGATGGTCTCCAGCAGCACCGCTTCGGCGAACGTGCCCTCCACCGTAAGGACCGGCGACCCCGCCGTATAGAGCTCGCCCTCCCGGTAGGCGTCTATACGGCCGGAGAAATGGTACGTCGAGAGCCACTCCAACGTCTCCCGGTCGACCAGGGCGAGGCGCTCCAACCATTCCAGCTCCCCTTGGCCGAAGCGGAAACGCTCGAGCGCTTCGACCACTCGGCCCAGCCCGGCGAAGACCCCCCACGGGCGCCGGTCGGGGATGCTGCGGCTGAACACTTCGAACACCGCCGGGCACGACGCTCGTCCGCTGAGCAGGGCCGCCTGCACCATGGTCAGCTCGTAGCGGTCGGTGAAAAGTGCCGTCGAGGCCGGCGCCGTCATCGCCCGTTCTCCTGCCCCTCTCTCCCCAGCCGGCCCGACGCCCTCCCTGCCAGCCCGCCCGCCAGCGGGCCAGCCCCTTTGCCCACCAGCCGGCCCTTCGCCCTCCCTGCCAGCCCGCCCGCCCGCTCCCGCCTGGCACGGCGCTCCAGCGCCCCGTGGTCGACGCGTTCGGCGTGCAGGGCGTCGGGCACGGAGTCATCGAGCGGCGCCAGTTCCCCAACCACCCAGCTGAGCACCAGGTCGGCCAGGCGAGGGTTCCGGGCAAGCACCGGGCCGTGCAGGTAGGTGCCCCAGACCCGGCCGGAGACCGCACCCTCTACGGTGCCGTCGCGGTTGCCCACGCCTACTTTCACGGTGCCGACCGGCCGCGTGCCGGCCAGCAGATCAGTCACCCCTGCGTGGTTCTCGAAGCCGCTGAGGAGCCCGAGACTGTACGCCGCCCACTCCGGCGAGGCCTCGACGAGCACCTCGCCGATGGCGCGGGGCCGGCCCGAACGCGCCGTCACGCACCCGAGCAGCCCGAGGCCGTCGCTCCGCTTGCCGTCCGGGCCCACGTAGCTCTCTCCCAATATCTGGAGGCCCGCGCACACCGCCAGCACAGCGGCGCCCCTTTCGACGGCTCGGTGCAGGGGCCGGCCGGCAGCCAACTTGTTGGCCGCCAAGACCTGGGGCAGGTCCTCGCCGCCACCGATCACGTAGATCTCACACCCCTCCGGCACCGAGGCGCCTGCGGGCACGCTCACCACCTCGGCCGCGACCCCGCGCCAGCGCAGGCGTTGGGCCAAGACGGTGGCGTTGCCTCCGTCCCCGTAGGTCCCCATGAGGTCGGGGTAGACGAGCGCGATGGCGACCGTCATCTCCTTCGCGACCCCGCGCGCACCCGAGCCAACAAGTCGTGAAAGGCCGTGTAGTTGGCCACCACGTCGACCTTGGTCCGTGCCGCTGGCACGGGAGCAGGGCCGGCTCCGCCGTGGCCGGGGGCGGCGGCATGGCCCGGGGGATCGTCATGGCCGGGGGCACAGGCGCCGCCCGCGCCGACAGCTCTGAGCAGGTCGCGCTCGCGCACGTGCTCCACGCCGGCGTAGTGCAGCCTCACTGCCAGGTCCAGGTAACGCTCACCGGTGGCCACTACCCGCCGCCCGCCCAACCGCTCGAACGGTACGTCCCACAACCAGGACGGGTCCTGGCCGTCGGCCGTGCGGGCGTTAATGGCCACGACAACGGGCCCTGGCGCCGGCGCCAGCATGTCGAAGACTTCTACCCAGCCGGCCGGGTTCTTGGCCAGCAGGAGCCGGGCCTCTACACCGGCGACCCCCATGGTGGCGTACCTGCCACCTACTTCTGAGACCTTGGCCATGGCCGCCAGCGCCGCCTCGGGCGAATGCCCGAGAGCGAGCACGGTAGCCAGTGCGGTCACTGCATTGGCTTGGTTGCACCTGCCGGGCAGCTCCAGGTGGAGCGCTCGACGCTCGCCGGACGAGAGCACTGCCGACCCATCCGGGCCGGGGTCTTCGAGCCAGATGTCGGGCTGCGGTCGGGCAAAGCCGCACTCACGACATTTCCAACCCGCGCCGTTCCGATCCGCGCCGTCGAGGAAGGTGACCTGGCCGCCGCACTGCGGGCACCCGGCGGCATCGTCCTTCCAAGCGAGGCCGGCGCCCGCCCAGATGACCCGGCGCCCGGCTGACCCGGCCCAGGCGACCAGCGGGTCGTCCGCGTTGGCCACGACCACAGCGCCAGCCGGCAGCGACTGGCAGGCTTGGCGCCAGCGCTCGGCCACCAGGCGCACCTCGTTGTTACGGTCGAGCTGGTCACGGCTGAGGTTGAGCAGGACCAAGGCCCCGGGCTTCACCTCGGCCGCTACCCGGCCCAGCCAGGCTTCGTCCACTTCCAGGGCCGCCGGCGCCCCGGGCCGGCCCCCGGCGAGCGCCGCCGCCAGGCCGGCGGGGAGGTTGGCCCCTTCGGGGTTGGTCACCACCTCCTGGCCGGTGGCAGCCCCCAGCGCCCGGGCCAGCAGCTTGGTGGTCGTCGTCTTGCCGTTGGTGCCCGAGACGAGCGCCACTTCCCGCCCGGCTGCGAACCGGGCCAGGGCGCGCGGCTCTATGGCCAAGATGGCGTGGCCCCCGATGACCGAGCCAGAGCCTTGCCCTGCGGCGCGGGACAACCCGCCTAACCAAACCCCGACGGCTCCGGCGAAGCGGGCACGGAGGGGGGTACCCGGAGCGGGGTGCTCGCCCCGTGGGAGCTCGGGCTGTGGCAGGTTCGCCTCCTGGGGGCGCCGGCCCGGCAGCGGTCGTGCCGGGGTGCCAATAAAGCTAGCGGTGCGAGCCGGCCAGGCCGGCGGGCCTCATGGCCGAGTCGGTGTCTGCCAGCGCCCGCTCCTCCTCGCTCAGGTCGTGCTCGACCAGGAACGAGGACTGCCCGACGCGCCACAGCGCCACGCCCCGGGGAAGCTGGGGCAAGAG
>JBOGGK010000206.1:0-5551 GCA_050744045.1 Acidimicrobiales bacterium
GGGAGGTAGAGGAGGCCGAGGTGGAGGGGGGCGAAGCGGCCCGCCATCAGGTGCAGCTCCACGACGATCGCTGAGACTGACGCCGCCGCGGCGCACACCGCCACCACGATCCCGGCGACGGGCAGGGTGGTGGCGAGGCTGCGGACGTCCAAGAGGGCCCGTTTGCCCCGGTACTGGTAGACGAAGAGCGCCACGATCAACACCAGCCCGCCGAGGAGGGGCCCGAGGGTCGTGGCTCGGTCGAAGGGACCGGTGGCGAGCTCGGAGGCGCCGAAGAAGGCGGCGACGCAGCCGGCGGCGGCCAAGCCGATCGCCAGAAGGCCGAGGGGCGCGTTGCGGTCGGCGGCGGGGCCGTCCTCGAAGGTCAAGACCACGAGCAGGAGCGCGGCCATGGCAATGGCGGCCACGATCCAGAACAGCGGCCGCCAGGCGCCGAAGGACGCCTCGGCCTCGCCGACCAGGGGCCCAGGGCAACCGCCCCGAAGATGCCGAGGTTCGTGATGACCGTGGTCCACCGCAGCCGGGACAGCTTCTTGAACCCGGCGACGAGCGGCGGGGCGGCGGCGATGAGGAGCAGGCTCGTGGACAGGCCCTGGAGCACGTGGCCGGCGATGAACATCGCCGGGTCGGCCGCCGTGGCGGCCAGCACCGAGGCCAGCCCCAAGAAGGGGACGAGGGCGAACACCACCATGGCGGCCGTCGGCCAGTAGCGGCCGGCGAGGGGGCCACGAAGGTGCATGAGCGGCGCCCCCTCCTTCCGGCCGAGAGCGGTCAGGGTCTGCATCGAGGTTTTCCTTCGTGTAGTTGGCTCGGTGGGAGCGGGTACGTCGATCCTGACGGCGAGCAGGGTGAGGCGTCCTCACCCCATGGGGATGATCCGGGGTCACGACGGCAGCACGTGGGCGCTGGATCAGCGACGCCGGGACCCGGCCGTCGAGGTCCCCGAGTGGGCGACGGCGGTCTCGAGCGTGTCGGACGGGAGCACGGAGAAGCCGCCGAGGACGGTGGTGGGCCGGAGCGAAAGGTCGGTCATGCGTGCCGCCGGGGCAATTGTCGAGGAACCCAGGCTTATAGCGGTGGTCCTTCAAGGTGCGAGGTCGAGCCCGACGCCCTCGGTCAGCGCTGCGGGGGCGACCACCTCTCGTGCCGCGCGCGCTTGGGTGGGAGCGTCCCAAACGTGAGGCCATGGCCGTACTCGGTCATCTTCTCTGCCCCTCTCTGTGCCGCAACTCTGTGCCGAAACGGTCGAGATCAGGAAGCCGGGGTCTCGAGGACTGCCTCGACCTCCAGGTGGATCTGGACCTTGTCGCCGACGACCACCCCGCCACCTTCCATGGGCAGGTTGATGCTGACGCCGAAGTCGCTGCGGCTGATCTCGGTGGTGGCCGACAAGCCAGTGCGGTAGCCGCCGAAGGGGTCAGCGGTGAAGCCGTTGAGCTCGAGCCCGAAGGTGACCGGACGGGTCACGCCGTGGATGGTGAGCTCTCCGTCGAGGGCGTACTCGTCTGTTCCTTCGGCCCGCAGACCAGTGGAGCGGAACTCGAGCGTCGGGTACTGGTCGACCTCCAAGAAGTCGGCCGAGCGGATGTGGTTGTCGCGGTCCGCGTTGGTGGTGTTCAAGCTCGTGGTGTCGACGGTGGCGGCAACGGTCGATCGCAGCGGGTCCTCTGCGGTCACGATCTGCCCGCTGAACCTCTCGAAGTGCCCTCGCACCTTGCTCACCATCATGTGGCGCACGACGAAAGAGACGTCGGAGTGGGCGGGGTCCACGGTCCAGGTGCCGGCGACGTAGCCGGGGATCTCGGCGGTGGTCAGAGTGGTCATGGTTGCTCCTTGTGGGTGAATGTTCAACTACATGCCTTACGCTCCACAACGTCGTTGAACGCTCAGCTATTCCTCTGGAGCCAGTAGAATCCAGGACATGGAGAAGACGTGCTGGCTGGACGAGGAGGAGCAGAAGACCTGGCGTTCCTTCCTGGAGGCCACCCGCCTGCTGTGGACGCGCCTCGAAGCTCAGCTCCAGCAGGACGCCGGGATGCCTTGCTCCTACTACCAGGTCCTGGCGCAGCTGTCGGAGGTTCCCGACCGGGCTCTGCGTATGAGCGATCTGGCGGAGGCCACCAGCTCCTCCCGCAGCCGGCTGTCCCACGCCATGGTGGCGGTTCTCACCCCTCAAGGTCTGGCGGCGCTCGAGGCGGCAGCGCCGGGCCACGTAGCCGCGGTGCGTGAGAGCCTCTTCGACGCCTTGAGCCCGAACCAGGTCCGCGAGCTGGGGCGCATCTTCCGCAAGGTCATCGCCACCCTGGAAGCGGCGCGGCTCAGGTCTCCGGGGGTGGACAGGAAGTCAACCCCCGTCCGGTCGAGGTCGTAGGCCCCGCTGGCTGACGCGGTCGAACGGACTTACGGCGAGGCTTCCTGTGGGTCACGCGCAGGCAGGGGGCGCACCTCGGGCAGCTCGAGCCCGAGCGCCTCGGCCTCTGCGAGCGAGCCGTAGAGCGCCGCCTGCCCGCCGACGAACGTGAGCACGGTGCCGTCACCGTGCGCCTCGGCGCGTCACGGCTCTCGCCCGGCCCCGGAGGGTGCGAGCGCTGTCCGTTCCGACAGCTCGAAGGAGAGGTTCCGCGCCTTCTGGGTGACCCAGTCGGCAACGGGGTTGGTGGTGACGCCGGCCACACGGAGAAACCGGGTGCCGAGCTCGATGAACACGAGCACGTAGAGACGTCGGAGCGACACCGGTTCGACGCTGTAGAAGTCGTACGCCATCATGCCCTTGGCCTGGGCCCGGAGGGGCTCCGCCCAGCTCGGTCCGGGCGGTCGGTGCCGACGAGCGCCTCGACGAGGACTCCGTCGGCCCCGCCTATGAGGCTCTCAAGCCGATGGACGCCATGATCCGCCAGCCCAACGTCTTCGGGCCCAAGCTGGAACCACCCTGAAGCGGCCTGGGTGGCCCGGAGGCTCCTCCGCTTGGAACTACACGAGTAGGACCAAGGAGGATGGAGCCATGTCAGAACAGAGCAAGCCGTTGTCGCACCCGTCGTAGCGGCGTTACCCGCCTGAGCTGCGGGAACGTGCTACGATGATGGTGCTCGAGGCCAAGGCCTCGGGCGAGCGCTACGGGGTGCTGAGCCGGGTCGCCCGCCAGCTTGGCATCGAGCCGGGGACCCTGCGCCACTGGGCGGCCAAGGCCGAGGTCGACGAGGGCCTCCGGCCCGGCGTGCCCACCAAGGAGCGCGCCCGGCTGGCCGAGCTGGAGCGGGAAGTCAAAGAGCTGCAACGTGCCAATGACATCCTGAAAGCCGCCTCGGTTTTCTTCGCGGCGGAGCTCGACCGCCCACAGCAGAAGTAGTCGCGTTCGTAGGCGCCCACGAAGAGCGCACCACCGGCGGGCTGCGCTGGGGGGTCGAGCCGATATGCAGGGCCCTGCATTTCGCCTCCTCGGTCTACTACGACTACAAGAGCCGCCCCGCCTCACGCCGCTCGGTCGAGGACGCCGAGCTCAAACGCCTCGTCATACAGATCTGGAAGGACAACTTCCGCTGCTACGGCGCCGAGAAGATCTGGCGCCAGCTCCAGCGCGAAGCCATCTCCTGCGGCCGTGACCGTGTGGCACGCTTGATGCGAGAACTCGGCATCTGTGGCGTCGTGAGGGGCAAGCCACGACGCACGACGGTGCCGGCGCCGGCCGAGCAACGCCCCGCCGACCTGGTGAAGCGCAACTTCAAGGCGCCGGCGCCCAACCGCGTCTGGGTTGCCGACATAACCTACGTCCGCACGGAAGTGGGCTTCGCCTACGTGGCCTTCGTGGTCGACGTCTTCGCCAGGGTCATCGTCGGTTGGGCGGTCTCGGCGAGCCTGCGCGCGGACCTCGCCCTGGCTGCGTTGGAGATGGCCGTGTTCTCCCGCAGGGGCCAGGACCTCTCGGCCCTCGTGCACCACTCGGATTATGCCGAGGTTTCCGTTAAGCCGAGGAACAGTGGCTTTGCCTGTGTTGGCGTGGCTGGCTGACCGGTTCCTCGGCATAACGTGCCGGCGCTATCGGATGCCATTTGGACGTGCGAACGACGCGTGCCAGGCCACGGGTCCGAGTTCCCAGGGCGCGTAGGGCGCATCTCGTTGCCGATCTGGGTAATGTGTCGCTCATTTCGCACGACCCTCTTCAGGTGACAATGCTGTCCCCGCTTACCCAGAATCACAGTTCGGTATCTGGGCTTCCGGCCCGAGGTCGAGACAGCCGTGTATATCGAACGACGGCTCTGGCGTCGATGCCAGCCATACCGAACGCCACGCAGATCAGTCGGGTCCAGCCCCCAGCGGGACCCGCCGGCGTCTGCGACCATCTCGCGCAGGTGTCGCCCCGGGATGACGAGATCTCGCATCGCTCACCGTCTCAGGCACGACGACCGAGAAAGGCGAGAAATCGCGTCTGTTCGTCGGCGCCGGGGAGCGCCTCGAGCTTCGGCCCGCACGCCCCCGGTGAGCGCAGCATGGCATCCATTGGCAGGACCGCCTGGAAGGCGCGGTGCACCTCGTCGGGATCGAGACGTTCGTCGAGGCCGGCCGCTCGGGCGAGATCCCAAGTGTGGACCAGCACGTCGAGATTGCCGAACCGATCAACGGCCTGCTCGAAGGTTCCCCGCCCGCCCATCGCCTGGCTGTCGTATTCGGGCCCGGCCGCGTCGGGGTCGTCGAGCGCGCTCTGCAGGGCGTCACGAGCGGTCAACCACGCTTCCACCGGGTCGTCCTCGCCCGACGGGCCGGCAGGGGGCTCCTTGCCGACAAGGTTGAAGAAGAATCCGACATTGCCAATCAGGTGCCCCGCCACGTCACGGGCGGTCCAGCCCTCGCAGGGAGAAGGGTTCGTCCAACGGTCGGCTGGGACGGCAGTCACCCGTGCCGTGAAGTCCGCGGACAATCTCCGGAAGCGCTCGGCGATCTCGCTCACGTCGAGCACCGTACCCGAGACCTGCCGATCGGGCCCACGGGACGCTCCCAGGCGGACAGGGGCGGCCGTCCGCACCATCTCCCCGCTCTAGGAAGTTCGTCATGCCCCCGGGCGGATTTCAGCTTGTGGGCGGTAGTGCCGATCCAACACGGTCGGAATGGTCTGCTGAAACGTCTCGCCAACTCGACGGCCTCCAAAGCACCTTCGCCGACAGGTGCGCGGCGCCCAGCAGGAACACCGCCGCGAAGACGAGGTCGACGGGCACCAGCCCGAGGCGTCCGGTGGCGGTTGCGGTGACTGCGTCGAGGACTTGGATGACGGCGGTCAGCACCATGAGCACACCCAAAGCCCGCCGCGCCCGCATCGATATCGCGACCACGAGCAGGCTCGCCATGGCGATATTGCGGGTGACGAAGTACTCGGCGTAGTTGCGCCCCGCCGAGTTGAGGTGCTCGCCGGCAGGATGGAGGGCTAAGATGCCACCCGTGGCGGTGAGCACGGCGCCGAGCACGACGACCAGCACCAGCCACCTATGCCACGGGCTTGCTGGGCTGGAACTGGCTGTCTGCCGAGTGGTCGAGCCCAGCGACCTCGCAGTCTGTTCGGGCA
>JBOGGK010000207.1:0-2527 GCA_050744045.1 Acidimicrobiales bacterium
ACACCGTCGGCGCGCCCTGAGGCCCGGCGACATCAGGGCGCAGGGAAGAACTCGAGCCCACCGATGCGGACCAGGGTGCCGTCGCGGCCGAACTCGCCACGGCAGCCGCTGGCAGTGACCGAATAGCCAGCAGCCGTAGCCTCTTCCAGGAGCGGGCCGGAGACGGCGATGTGGTTCACGTCCAAGGTGCTCGTCATGGCAGCCAGCCGAAGCTGGCGTTGTCTTGCCTTGCCCGTGAGAGACGCCACTGCGAACGCGAGCGCCTCCCGGTCAGTGGTGGCGACGAAGGGCAGCTTGGCGGCATGCAGCGCCTTGGAGGCGAGGGCGTTGGCGTAGGTGGCGGCCCAGTCGACCTTGGAGCGCAGGCGTTCGGTAACGATGTCGGCCAACCCGAGGCCGATGGCATTGCCGCCCGAGCTCTCGACGAGGTCGAGCACGGCCAGTCGCCTGATCGACGGCGCTCCTGCCAGCGCCATACCGGTGAAGCGGCCGGTGACGTTGGGGTCCATGCCGGCACCCGAGATCGTCTTGCCCATGTCCCGGACCACCAACACGTCGAACTGCCCGAAGGGGAGCCGGCCAAAGTTGTCCAGCGCCTCGGCCAAGAGCACTTTGTCCCTTTCGAGGATCTCCTCCCCTGGCACCACCTCCACCCGGTGCAGGCGGTGCCATGCGTCTTCCACGAGCGCCACGCCGAAGGGCACCCGGAGGGCTCCCAGCACCATCTGGACCGCCTCGGGCAGTACCTCGCCGAAAGCGTCGAAGCCCGCTGAGTGGATGCTGGAGGCACCTCGCTGCTTGCCCAGGCCAATCGCCAGCATCTTGGTGAGCCCGCTCTCGACCGGCGCCCGGAAATCGGTGTGGGGCTTCACCCGGTTGACCGGCACGAGGGCGTCACAGCCAAGAGCCGTCTTGCTCACATAGACTGCCTGTCCGCCTTTCAGCCTGCCGACCTCCTCGGTTTCCATGGAGGCTTCGACGGGGGCTCCCGCAGCGGCCTCGTCCACCCCCAGTTCCCGGAGCGCCTTGGTCTGGCCGGCGGGGGTGGCGCCGCCGTGCGAGCCCATCGCCGGGATAATGACGGGCTCCGCCCCCCGGTCGCGGAGGGCACCGACCACCTCGTGCACCACCTCGGCGACCCGGGAGATGCCCCGGCTGCCTACCGCCACCCCGACCCGGCTGCCGGGCTTCACCCTCTCGTCGACGAGCCTGACCAAGTCGGGCCTGAGGGCGGCCGCCACATCGAGGTGCCCTGCGGGCGCGGCGCGGGTGAGCTCGGACCACTCGACTGACTGGGCCCGGTCAAGCTCTTCCTCGGACGGAGAGGGCGTCTGGTCGGGGTTGTGCGTGCTTTTACCGTTGGCCACCTCTCAATTCTGCCGCGTTTCAGGGCCGCCTCGTGACCGCAGTTTGCCCGCGCGTGACCGCCGACGCCCGGACCAGGTACCACGTGCCGCCGAACGAAACTATGCCCTGGCCCGCGGACGCCGCCGGGCCGGGGTCACCGGCATAAGTGTAGAGCGGGTAGCCGTTGTAGCTCACCTGTTCCCGGCTCCCGCGCCGGAGCAGGCCCAGCCGGCCCGAGATGCCGCGCCCGGGCCGGGGTGCCTTTACGTCCCGAGGCAGGAGCAGGGGCGGCCAAATCGACAGGCACCCCGAGTTGCAAGTGACCCTGCCCTCGCCCTCGTCGCTCAGCAGGTAGAGGCTCATGCGGGCGGGCGTGGCCAGCACCTTGCCGTACCCCTTCACGCCGATGACAACGACGTTGGGGCCCCGTCCGCGACCTGAGCCGGCGGCGCCACCGGCACCGGCCGGCTGGACCAGGGAGAGCGACAGCGCCAGGGCGAGGGCGGCAGCGACCGTTACCGGGGGCGCCGAAAGGTACCCGGCTCGGCGCAGGTGCGCTCCGTACGGCTGTGCCCCGAACCGCCGCGCCGCCGCGCCGCCGAGCACGGCGAAGGCGGCGACCTCGAGGGCACCCGCCAAGATCCCGTCTGTGGTCGGCACCTCCCGGAAACCGAAGAGCCCAGCCAACAGGCTGATGAGGTAACCCCCGAGCGTGGCCAGGGCGAACAAGGCGCCGGCCGCGTCGAGGAGGGGGTGCCGGGCGGCGAGCAGGAAAATGGCCAAGGCGAACGACACCGCTGCCTGTAGGACGAACAGGGTGCCGATCGTCGGCAGGGGGCCGTAGCCGTCGAAGTACAAGTCCAAGTGGACGGCGCCCGTGGCGGCGAGAAGCAAGGCTCCGACTGCCTCCAAGGCGAGCGGGGCCCCGACGTGGGCGCGGGCCGTACGTTTCACCACCGTTAAGGTACGGCGCAGCCCGCCGGTGGGACTACCGGCCCGGCCCCCGCCGGGTGGGACCGCTCACAGCACGGCACCGAGCTGCCAGGGGGTGAACTCCTCGTCGCCGAAGCCGAGCTCCTCGCTCTTGGTCTGCCGGCCTGAGGCCACCGCCAGCACGAGCTCGAAGATCTCCGTGCCCACCGCTTCGACACTGGCGGTGCCGTCGAGAACGGTGCCGCAG
>JBOGGK010000208.1:0-3452 GCA_050744045.1 Acidimicrobiales bacterium
CGCATCACCTTGAGGGCGGCGCGCGCCGCCAGCGCCGCCCCGCCGAGCACGAGCCAGGCCGTCTCGCCGCCGAGCAGGCCCCGCCGGAGGCCTCTGCGGAGCAGGTACCTGATGAGCGAGTCAACCACGGCGGATCTCGACCACGGTGGAGCGCCGGCGTCCGCTGCGCCGGCCGAGGAAGAACGCACCCACGACGAGGAGGGCCCCGGCGCCGAGCAGGGCGTAGCGAGCAAAGGGGAGCTTGGCTCGCACCTGCCCCTCGACACCACCCGCCAGTTGCTCGGCTTTGGCCCGGATGTCCTCCGGGGTGACCTGCCCTCCCGGGCCGCTCCCCTGGGGCCGGCCGCTGTCTCGGCCGCCCCGCCGGCGGCTCAGTGCCGTACCCCTTTGAAGATGCGGACGGTGCCGTAGACCGCCACCACGATGCAAAACAGCGCCGCCCCCATGTACGGCACCCACGACCAGTCGCCGGACAGCGGGGAACCGGCCCCGTAGGGGTAGGCCCGTGCCCGGTGGCTGCCGCTGCCCCACTCGAACTGCAGGGCCCGCAGGAAGCCGATCGCCAGCAGCACCGTGCCCGTGGCGAGCAGCAGGGCCCCGGCCACCCTCACAACAAGCGCCTTCAGGCGGCGCACGACCGGGTCGAGCGTTTCCTGCTTGGCGTAAGCGACGACCAGCTGGAACAGTTCCGAGGCCCCGTCCTTGGCGTCCTTGGCGCCGCCGCCCCGGAAACGGCCGCCCCCCTTCTTTTCACGCTCGCGACCAGGCATCCCCTAGAAGGTAACCGCTGGCGGCGATGTCCGCACGCGTGACGGCGCCCGGCCTCCTCGTCGCCCCCTACGCTGCGCCGGCCCCCTCAGCGCCGGCTGCGGCGGCGCCGATCCCCTGAGCCTGAGCGCCGGCTCCCCCAGCCTCGGCCGGCTCGAACCTGGCCAGCGCCGGCGCCCGGGGGTACTCGGCGAGGTCAAGGGCCACCCGGTCGGTGAGCCGGTCCGGGTCGACCACCGACGTGGCCAGGCCGTTCAGGACGGCGGAGAACACGACGGGCGCGGCGAGAGCGGGGTTGCCCGGAACCTGCCCCCGGGCTGGCTCCACCCAGCCGGAGAGCGCCTTCACCCCGTCGAGGGTCCCGGTCTTGGCCAGCACTCGCCCGGCAGCCACCGTTTGGCCCAGCTGGCCGGCCAGGGTGCCCGACTCGGCCGCCACCGGCAGGTCGTGGACGAGCAGCCCGTCGGCCCCTGCCCGCCGGAGCACAGCCACGAGCAGGTTGCAGGTCACCCGGTCCGATCGGGACAGCCCGCTGCCGTCCACGTTGACCAGGCCGGCCACGGGAAGGCCGTCGGCGGCCAGGTCAGCCCGGACGGCGGCCACACCCGCCGCCGTCGAACCGGTGCCGCGCTCGTCCAGCCCGAGCTCCTTGGTGAGCAGCTCCATGGCGGTGTTGTCGCTCTCCCTCAGCACCTCGCCCAGGATGCGGCTGAGCGGTGGGGAGACGAGGCGGGCGAGGGCCCGGCCCCCGGCCGGTGCCCGCCCCGAGCCCGGAGGGCCGCCCACCTTCACGCCGGCTGAGCGCAGCCGGTCGGTGAGCACCCCTGCCGACTGCACCGGGGGCGGGGCGCTTACCGGCACAGGCGGCCCGGCCAGCGCGAAACCGTCGTCGATGCCGAGTGCCGACAACTGTCCGACATCGACTTCCTCCGCATACCGGGCCGGCCACGACGCCACGGTGCGCTGCGAGTCGTAGCGCGTGTCGTCCCCGAGCACCGAGCCGGTCACCCGGCGGAGGCCAGTGGCTTTCAGCGAGGTGACAATCTTTTGGACGTCGGTCCAGACCTGGTCGCCGCCCGGGATGCCGGCGGCGTAGGCGGGGAGCCGGAGCAGCGGGTCGCCCCCACCCACAAACCAGATGTCGCCCTGGACGACACCTCCCACCGGCCTGTGGCGGGCCACGACAGAGGTTGTGAACCGGTAACCGGGCCCCAACTTGTCGAGCAGCGCCGTGGCGGTGACCAGTTTCATGTTCGATGCCGGGAGCACCGGGAGGTCGGGGTGGTCCTCGAAGAGGACCTGGCCACCCTGGGCAACTACGACGCAGCTGTCCTGGGCGCCGGCCTGGCCCAGCGCGGCGGCCGAGGTCGCCCGGTCCAGGGCGGGGACGAGGCTCCGCCGGGCCCAGAGTTCCTGCAGGGTACGGGGCAGGCGGGATGGCGACAGCAAGGCGGTGGCGAGCAGGGGTGGTCGTGAGGCGCCGGTGGTGGGGGCCGGCTTGGTGGGGGCCGGCGTGGTGGGGGCCGGCGTGGTGGGGGCCGGCGACGCCGGCGACGAACCGGGGAAGGCCACGACCGCGGCCAGGGAGCCAACGGCTACACCAGTCCAACGCAGACCCCGCACCCCGAGCACGGTAGGCGCCGGCCCTCAGGGCCGAAAGTCGCGGGCGAGGTGCACGTGCGGCGGGCCGGCTTGCGCTTTGGTCAATTGCTTGCAGAATTCGACAGCAATCGACCAAAGCGTCGGCCGCCGCCCAGTGCGCCGGGCCGAGATAGCACGGACGGCGGCCCTTGCGACCCCGGCCCTACGGGCCCCGCGGCTGTTGCGATCCCACGACCCCACGGCTCGCAGTTCCGCCGCCCTACAGCTCACAATGTGGACGGCGGCGCATTAGTGCAGAGCTGGCGGCTGGGGTAGGGTAGCCACGTGCCCAAAGTCCTGGTAGCCGTCATCGCGGGCCTGGCCAGTTGCCAGCTCGCCCTTTTGCTGACCACCCTTTACTTACACCGCACGCTTTCTCACCGTGCGGTGAGCATGCGCCCCGGCCTTGTGTTCGCCTGCCGGGGGTTGCTGTGGATCTCTACCGGCATCAAACCCCGGGAGTGGGCCGCCGTCCACCGCCAGCACCACGCTTACACCGACATCCCAGGCGACCCCCACTCGCCGGTACTGGAGGGCTACTGGAGGGTCCAGCTGTGGAATATCGGCCTTTACCGCAAGGCGGCTCACGACCCGGAGACCCTGCGGAAATACAGCAAGGACATCAAAGTCGACCGGTGGGACAAGTACCTGTTCGACCGGGGGGTTGTCGGCCTTGCCCTGGGCTTCGCAGTTTTCTGGGGCTCGCTCGGGTGGCGTTGGGCGCTCGTGGCGTCCGGTGTCCACCTCGTCACGTACCTGACGACAAGCGCCGCCATAAATGCTGTCGGCCACCGGTGGGGCAAGCGGCCTTATGCCGGTGTCGCAACCAACAACCAGTGGCTCGCCTGGCTCAGCTGGGGCGAGGGCCTGCACTCCAACCACCACGCGGCGCCCACGTCGGCACGCTTTTGCTTGGCGCCGGGTCAGGTCGACCACGGCTGGTGGGTCGTGTGCGGTTTGCGCAAGTTGCGATGGCTCGAGGTGAGGCACGAGGGGTTGCACCTGACCGCGCTGGCCCGAGAGGGACTGCGCCGGGCAGGGCC
>JBOGGK010000209.1:0-1772 GCA_050744045.1 Acidimicrobiales bacterium
GCCCGGTGCCCGATGCCCGGTGCCCTTTTTGCTCCGAGCGTCTACAACTCGACAAAAACCCCTCGGTGATCGGGGCAGCTTTCTGCCGTTATAGACGTTTTGGCGCCGGCAGCCGGGAGCTTTTGTCGATCTACGCGCGTATACCGTTCATAAGTGCAGAACACTCCCGAGCCCGCGCGCGCAGGTGCGCGGAAGCCCCCCGTTTGCGCGGGGGGGTTTCTACCAATTACGCGCGTCCCGCCAAGCGTGGCGGGCCCTCCCGCCCCCGAAGGCGCTTCGCGGGCTCAGGGATGCCACAGAACGTGGTGCGCCGGAGACGGAGAGGCGGTGAACGGGGCAGCCCCTCGGCCCTGGGCAGGCGGACGGCCATGCTCTACCTATAACGTTGGGCCCATGCAAGAGGTGGCGAGGATAGCGGTCGTCGGGGGCTCCGGCCTCTACTCGCTGGGGACGACGGTGGAAGAGCTATCTCCTCACACGCCCTATGGCCGACCGAGCGATGCGATCTGCCTGACCAGGGTAGGCGAAGAGCTGGTAGCTTTTCTCCCTCGTCACGGGCGCGGCCACACGATCCCTCCTCACCAGATCAATTACCGGGCCAACCTCTTCGCGCTGTCCTCGCTGGGCGTGGAGCGGGTGATCGGGCCCTGCGCGGTGGGCAGCCTCCGGCCGGCGCTGGAACCAGGGACGGTCGTGGTCTGCGACCAGTTCGTCGACCGCACGAGGGGGCGCTTGGACACCTTTTTCGACGGTCCCAAAGTTGCCCATCTCAGCGCCGCCGACCCCTATTGCGCCGAACTGCGGCCTCTCGCCTCCGCGGCGGCAAAGCAGGCCGGCTTCGAGGTCGCCGATGGAGGGACGGTGGTGGTCATCCAAGGGCCGCGGTTCTCGACCCGGGCAGAATCGCAGTGGTTCCAGCAGATGGGCGCCGACGTCGTCGGGATGACCCAGTACCCCGAGGTGGTGCTGGCCCGGGAGCTGGGCATGTGCTACGTGACGCTGGCAGTCGTGACCGACTTCGACGCGGGGCTGGCGGGCCGGCCCGACGTCGCCCCGGTCACTCACGAAGAGGTGATAGCCGCCTTCGCCCGCAGCCGCGAGCAGCTCGTGCAGGCGCTGCAGTCGCTGCTGACGTCCATCCCCGAAAAGCGGGGCTGCGATTGCCGCACAGCGCTGGAGCCCGTCTGAGGAGAGGACTTCTGGGCGCTACTGCGCCGGGCGCTCCGCAATCGCCCGCCTGAGCGGAATATGGCTCCTCCTGGCCAAGCTGGTTGACTGAGGATGTGCGACCGCCAAGTCCGCCCGGCGGCAGCGCCCGGGCCGATGTTCCCTGCGATGGCCCGGCCCGCGCCCCGACGACCGCGTTGGGCGCCCCAAGGAGAGCAGCGCACGGTGAGCCCGGCGGCCAACTCGGCGCCCCGGAGCTGGCAGCACCCCCCGCACGGGTCACTATCCGCCAGATCGCCGAACTGGCCGGCGTTTCTATAGCCACCGTTTCCCGGGCGATCAACGGGCGGGCCGATGTCTCCACGGAGACGCGTCTCGCGGTGCAGAAAGTGGCCCGAGCCCACGGCTACAGCCCCCGCCGGGCCCAGGCCCGGCACGCCAAAGGGCTGAACGCGCTCCCAGCGCCGGACCCGCCGTGCGAGCTCGACGAGTACCGGGAACTACCGGAACAAATGGCGTAAGGAGCTGCGATGCGGTCGCGGTTGATTGGCTTGGTGCTCTGCACTGCCAGCATGACGTCGCTGGGAATGGGGACGGCACCGCTC
>JBOGGK010000210.1:0-1959 GCA_050744045.1 Acidimicrobiales bacterium
CGAGGGAAAGCCGGCTCGCCTCGGCGTCGTAGACCGAGCGGGCATAGAGCTGGGCACCGCGCGCCGAGGTGCCAGGGGACAGGTACACGTAGCGGCCAGCCACCTGCTCGCGTGCCAGGCGGCCGGCGCGCACCAGCTTTACCAGGGCCGCCTTGGCCTCTACGTTGAGCAGCCCCTCCAGCTCCGCCGCGTCGTAGCCGGCCTCGGCCGAGACGACGAGGGCCTCCACGGTCGCCACCAGAGTCCCGAAGCGGCTGAAGAAGACCTGGCGAAACGACCACAGCCCGAGCTCGTCGAAGCGGGCGACCTCGTCCAAGGTGTAGTACCGGCCCCGGTGCGAGTAGCTGGTGCGGTACTCGATCTCGGAAAGCTTGCGGAACACAGTGGCGTCCGCCGCAGTGCCGAGGGCGTCCTTCAGGTCATCAATGGTGGCGGTCTTTCGTTGTCGCAGCAGGGCTATCAGGGCCTCGGGGTCGTACCGTGCGGGTCTCATTATGAGAGCATTCCTCCTCACTAGGAGTACCTCTCTCATAATAGCCTGGCCGCACGCTCGGTTGGGTGACCCAGCCACCCGGTGAACAACCCGTGCTACTACGAGGACAACAGGACTACCAGGTGCTTACCCGCCCAGCGCCTCCCCAACCGCCAGACCGATAGAGGTGCGCTGGAAACCTGTTAGTTATTTTTGCGGCGACCCTTGGGACCCCCTCTGCCCTTTTGATCCTTGCGGGCGGGTACGTCCTCGTTGGGTGCGCGGTGGTGATGAGCCCGCTGCGTCGGCTCCCCTCCGACGAAGGAAGGGAAGGTCCCGCACCCCAGACCCTGGTGGAAGCATCGTCGGTTGAACAACCAGAGCACGCGCGTGCACGTCTGGCTTAGAGGTCAGGCCGGGGCCATGTTCGACTCGTAACAGCTGGTGGTGGACGGCCGCGCCGGCTTCCCTCCCGGAAAGACGCGACTGGCAGCCGTCGTCGGCTCGTAGCACGAGCGAACCGGAGTCGGCGTCAACGGCTTGGACGGTCGCGCGTTCCGAGGTGACGAGAGCTCTGATAGAGGTCGTCGAGGTGCCGGGCCGGGAGCCTGTCGAGGCGGAGCGAGCCGATGGCGAGCTTGACTGGGCGCTCCGAGAGCGGGCGGTATTTGTGCATTGTCCTAACCGAGGTGGGGCTAACGTCGTGGAGCCAGGGGCCGGCTAGCTCGCCTAGCCTGGCCGAGTGGGCATGAGCGACCTGCCCGCTCTCGACCTCGGTGACCAGGTGGGCCAGGGGGCGCAGGAGTTACCCGAGGCACGTTATGGTGTGGAGTCCTTCCCGCCATAACAGCGGTCAGAGGCAGACGGGCTCGTAGCTCAGCGGTCAGAGCAGGGGACTCATAATGGCTAATTGGGGGTCGACCGAGGCAGCTACACATAGCTTGAGGTGGCCTTTTATGGTCGGCCCGGTGCCCGAAAGGGCCGCGGTGGGATCCAATCGGCGGAGTTTGTTACCCAAAAAGTTACCCACGGGTTTTTCTCCCGGGCAGGGGACTCGAAGTTTCCTGCTCGGTGCGAGCCTCTCGTCCATAACGGTTACGCCGTTTAGGACGGCCGGCGGATCCTGACAAGGTGGCCCCGTACGACCACGATGCAGGCGGCAAGGTCGTCGCCGGCGTGGTTGTCGGCGAACGCCTCCACGGCGGCGCGCACAGTTTGTGCGTCCTGGTGGTCGAGGCGGAAGACGATGATGCCGGCGTGGGAGCCGGGCGGGTAGGCGCGGATGTCGCCCATGCCACGGTCCAGGGTCATGAGGAGCCGGTGCTCCGCGGACGCCGCCGATACCAATTGTGGGTCTGCCGACCGGCGAGGCCCTCGCCGGCGGCCGTCTCGACGTCGTGGCCCTTCGCTCTCAGGACGTCGGCGGCGTCAGCGGGGAGGTTCTCGTCGAGCTTGACCCTCACTGCCCAGCTGGGCCCAACGGGAGG
>JBOGGK010000211.1:0-2477 GCA_050744045.1 Acidimicrobiales bacterium
CCGCCTCCTTTCTCCCCGCCTCCTTCCCCCGCCCGCTCCCCCAAGGGCACGGGGACGGTGGCCGTCCGGGTCACCACTGCCGGAGGGACCTCGCCAGCGGCCAAGACCGACCGCTTCACCTACACCCCTGGGAAGTAAGCGCCGCCAAGTTCCAAGGCTGGCGGCCTGGGGGCACCTCGGGACCGGCCGAGCGGGACGGCTTCACCTACCGGCTCTGCCCGATCCTGTATCGAGCGCGGTCATCAGCGGAGCAGTGCTACGGTCTCCGCTCCACCAGCATGCCGTCACAAACTGGTTCACGCTCACCTGCGCCCGGGTGTCTTTCAGCCGAAGCTCACGGCTGCCTGCCCTTCGCCGTCAAGCCCGACAAGGGGTGCCGGACGAGCCGAGGGGGATCCCCGTCAGTCAATGGCCGCCCGGGCAGGGCGCGCGCATGCTGGCGAACCTAGTGGCGCTCGGTTATCTCGAACACATTTCCTTCTGGATCACGAAAATATACCCAGTAGGAGTTGCTGCCCTTCACGCCCGACACGGCCGGGACCCCGCGACGGTGCAACTCATCGCTCGCAGCGTGGATGTCATCGACAGCAAACCCGACCTGGTAGCGCGGGTAGTCATACTCAGGTTCACTCGATCGACGAACGAGCTCAAAGCTGACCCCGGGCCCGAGATCGAATTGGGCCCAGTCGTCCCCGTGGTCGGCTTCGCGAAGCCCGAGCACATCGCGGTAGAACCGTCGCTGCGCGTCCAGGTCCGCGCATACAACGCCTACCCATCGCGGGAACCGGAGATCCATTGGCCTCACCTTTCCGTCCTGACGCCACCTCGACCGGGGTCACCTGAGCCGCTCGTTACGTCGCTGCTCGGCGGCGGCACACACCATCCCACCGCCACGGTAGGTCGGCGTGGTTGCCAGAGGCCAGGACCGCTCGGGAGGCGGATCGCCGGTGGCGCAACACACGGAAATGGCGGACCAGTTGTGAGAGCGCGAGATCGAAGGGGCGGAGGCGGAGGGCATCCCTGGTACAGGCGCGGGCTCGAGACAGTTCGGTCCGGTCGACGGCTATGGCCGCTAACAGCCTTGACGACGCATCAACTCCGCGGCGGCCCCCTCGTCTTTTCATGTGCGGCCGGCAGGGCAGTGACCAAAGACGGAGCGGGTAACCGTCCCAGCCCGACCAGAGGCAAGGCCCGAGCAGCAGCGCTGCCCATGAGGGCGCTCTGCCTCGCACGCCGCCCGGCCCTGGTCGTCGACATAGCGGAGGCGGTGCTGCTGCTCGGCGCCGCCGAAGCGTGTTTGCGGTACGCCCGCCTCGGCACCATCGCCCGCTGGTTCGGCGCCGCCCTCGAGTTCACCGACTCCCCTACCGGGTGGGACCCGAGCACGCTCGGGCTGTCCCGGAGCGAACGGCGCAAGCTACGCGTGCTCGCCCGCGTGGCCCGGCGCTGGCCCCTGTCGCCCCAGGGAGCGTGCCTGCGCCACTCCCTCGCCGCCTCGCACATGCTGCGAGGGCACCGGCCGCGGCTCCGGCTCGGCGTGGCCGGCGGCGCTCTCGAGGAAATGAGGGCCCACGCCTGGCTCGAGGTCAATGGCACCGCCATCACTCACCCCGGCGATTACGTGCCTCTGCTCCGCCGGCGGGCGGGAGGGCCGGGGCCCATGGGCACCCCTGAGCTCGTCGCCGAGGAATGATGGGCCGGTTGCAGACAATGTGCCACAATGCATACGTGTCGGTGAACGTTTCAGTTCGCATCGACGAGGATCTGGCCGAGCGGCTCCGGGCGCGAGCCCGAGCCGCGGGCGAGACCCTCTCGGAGCGCTTGCGGCGCTACGCCGAGGAGGGTTCCCGCAGGGACGAGCACCCTCTTGTAACTTTCCGCGACGGGCCTACAGGGAGGCGGGCCGGGCTCCTCGGCGGGCCAGACATCTGGGAGGTCGCGATGTGGTTGGACGACCTCTCGGGCGAGCCCGAGCCCGTGGCGGTCCTCGTCGAAGGTTCTGGGCTAACGCGGTCCCAAGTCGATGCAGCCATGCGGTACCGCGCTACGTACCCCGACGAAGTAGCGGCTCGTATCGAACTGCACCGCCGCGAGACGGCTGCGGCTCCAACGTCTTGGAGGTCCTACTCGACGAGATGTACCCGCCGGAGTTGGCCGAGGCTCTTCGCGCCGAAGGCATCGTCGCGTCGACGCCGCTCAGCCTAACTGAGTCAGGGCCTCGCCCAGCAACCCCAACAAGCTGAGTTCGGTCTTGCCGATCCGTTCGGCGTCGATGTTGCGCGCGTAGCCGCAGGCGGGCGACCCGAACTTCGCTGGATAGTGCCCGCCGGAACGTCGAGGGATCGACACGATCTTCATGGCGACCAGCGCCTCCCGCGTAGCCGCTTTCAATCTGGCCGGAGCCGTCCGGAGCGGGAGCGACCGCCTCGAGATCGAAGCTCCGGGGCCCCCTACAGCTGTCGCGTCACCAGAAGGAA
>JBOGGK010000212.1:0-3890 GCA_050744045.1 Acidimicrobiales bacterium
TCACCGACCCGGCCTCGGTCCGAGATGCCGTGACGAGGCTCGCCCGTGAGCACGGGCAGCTCCACGGGTGGGTGAACAACGCCGGCATCGTGCGCAACGCCCCGGCCGAGGACACCGCCGACGGAGACTGGCGCTCGGTCATGGCCGTCAACCTCGACGGGACATTCTGGTGCTGCCGTGAGGCAGGCCGGCACATGCTCTCCCACGGCGGCGGAGCCATAGTCAACATCGCGTCCATGTCGGGGCTCGTTTCCAACCGGCCGCAATGCCAAGTGGCGTACAACGCATCCAAAGCCGGGGTCATAATGCTCACCAGGTCGCTCGCCGGCGAGTGGGCCGGGCGAGGCGTGCGGGTCAACGCGGTCTCCCCCGGCTATACGGCTACCGCGCTCTTGGAGCAGGTGAGGGCGCAGAAGCCGGACTGGGACGCCGTATGGCAGGCCGAGACGCCAATGGCCCGGCCGGCGCAGCCTTCGGAGATCGCAGCCGTGGTCGCTTTTCTCCTCTCCGACGCGAGCAGCTACATGACCGGGAGCAACGTCGTAGTCGACGGCGGTTACACGGTCTGGTGAGGGAGCCGGGGGTGGGCGCCAAAATGACTGACAAGTTCGACTTGGGCGGGGCGGTCGCGCTCGTGACCGGTGGACGTCGGGGGTTGGGCCACGCCTTCGCGCGGGCGCTCGCATCGGCCGGTGCCCGGGTCGCCATCAGTTCGCGGAGCGCCGAGGCCGGCTCGGCGGCGGCCCAGGCGATGAGCGCCGAAGGCTTGGAGGTCACGGCCGTCACCGGCGACGTCACCTCTTACCGCGATGTCGAGGCGATGGCCGGCCAGGTCGAGCAGCGCTACGGGCCGGTCGATGTCCTCGTCAACAACGCCGGGACAGTTGTCCACCTGCCGTCGTTGGAGCTGAGCCCGGAGTCCTGGCGCTCGGTGCTGTCGGTAAACCTGGACGGGCTGTGGTACTGCAGCCAGGTGGTCGGGCGTTCGATGGTGGCCCGCAACAAGGGGGTCATAATAAACATCGGCTCGATCTCAGGGATGATCGTCAACCGGCCGCAGTGGCAGCCGGCGTACAACGCTTCAAAGGCGGCGGTGCACCAGCTGACGCGTTCGCTGGCCGCCGAGTGGGCCCCATATAACGTGCGGGTCAACGCCCTCGCCCTCGGTTACGTGCGGACCGAGATGTCCCCTGACCCGACCGGCCCCGAAGAAGTCCAGCGCTGGGTCGACGACGTCCCGATGAAGAAGATGGCGACGCCCGACGAGGTCGCTCCTGCTGTCGTGTTCCTCGCCAGCGAAGCGTCCAGCTTCATGACCGGCAGCGTCATCGTGCTCGACGGCGGCTACACCGTCTACTGACCCGCCGGCTCAGCCGGCTCAGCCGGCTCGGCCCTCGGCAGCCCGCAGGCAGCCCCGTACGGGCGCAGCACGTCCCGCACGGCCTGGAGGACGAGCGTCCTTGGCATGGCCGGCAGTGCCCCGCCGGCGACGCGGTCATAGAGCTTGGGGAGGTACTGGCTCACCAACGTCTCGGGCACCTCTTCGGGCCCCAACTGAGCGAGAAGTGAGGCCACAGCTTCTCGGAGAGCCGGGGAGGCCCAGTAATAGCGAGCCCGGTCGCTGTAGCTGAAATGGCGCAACCGGTGCTGGAGAGCCGGGCTGCCCGGGTAATAGCCCGACCAGTGCTCGGGGTGGGCAAGCATTTCTTCTTCCACCACGCCAGCCAAAGTGTGCCCGCTCCACCCCGGCACGGTCCAACAGGCGATGGCGTCGAGGCCATAGAGGGCCTCCCGGAGGGCAAAGGTGAGGGCAGGGCCGACCTTCAACACGGCGAACCCATCCGCGACCAGGCGCGCCAGGCTCGCACCGGGCTGGTAGTCGGTCGAGTGAGCCTCGAAGACGAGCCCGGGCATTTCGCCGAGCGTGCCCGTAAGCTCTTTGGCCCGCTCGGGCTGGTAGACGAAGACCCTCTGGTTGTCGAACTCGACGCCGGGGTGGGCGACCACGGCTATGACCCGCTGGAAGGCGGCCGCCGCCCCAGCCCGGGCGAAGGCGCGCCTGTGAGCTTCGAGGGTGGCCAGGACAGCTTCTCGGCTCGTCACGTGGACGCCCTCGGCCTCGCCCCGGACCCCCCCGGGCACCGGCACCTCGGTGCCTATCACATAACGGGGCGGCGCGGCGCCGGCAACCTCAGCAGCCCGCTCGGCGGCCACGGCCAGGCGCGCCGCCCGGCCGGCGGTCAGCTCGTCGCCCAGGTGGGCGGGTTCGCCCTCGCAGCCCATGCTCGTGTCGAGGTGGATCTTCTCGTAACCCGCCGAGACGTAGGCGGCTACCATCTGCTCCGCCTCGGCCAGCGCCCGCTCGGACGGCTGGCGCCGCCACGGGTTGGGCCCGAGGTGGTCGCCGCCGAGCATGACCCGTTCGCCCGGGAAACCCAACCGATCGGCGATGGAACGGACCTGGTCGTGGAAAGTGGCCGGCGTGAGCCCTGTGTAGCCGCCCTGGTGGTTGACCTGGTTACAAGTGGCCTCGACGAGCACGGCCGTGCCCTCTTCGGCTGCTTGGAGCATCGCCGCCTCCAGCACAAGCTCGCGCGCGGAGCAAACAGAGGTCAGCCCGGCCGGTGCCAGCTCCCCTGTATGAAGGCCGACCCAGTCATCGAGCCGGCGAGCACGCCTTGCCGCTCTGACTCCTCCCCGGCTCCCACGTGTGGGCGGACTTGTGCCCCGCGAACGCATCTCCTCCAGCTCCGCCCAGGTCGAGGTGCCCTCCATCGGGCCCAAGACCCCGACCGCACGGGCGCCGGCAGCGTTGGCAAGCTCGAGCGTCTCCCGGGGCGACTTGCCGCGGAGCCAACAGGTCACGAACGCCGCGTCGAAACAGTCGCCGGCACCGGTCGGGTCCACCTCGGCCACGACAAAGGAAGGCACTGAGAAAGAGTGCCCTTTCTCGTGCCAAGTCGAGCCCTGCGCCCCCCGTTTCACGGCCACGCAGGTGACGCCGTGGCCGACGAGCTCCTCCATAGCCCCCTGTTCGTCCTCTGCCACAGTCAGGAGCGTCAGTTCGGGACCGCTCGGCAAGAACACGTCGGTGTAGGCGAGGGCCGCCTTCAACTTGGCGAGGACGACCGGGTCGCGCGCCAGCTCGACGCGCACATTGGGGTCGAACGAGACGGTGCCTCCCCTTGCCTTCAGCTGCTCTGCCGCCGAGAGCACGAAGCGGGCCGGCCCCTCCGACGCCAGAGTGGAGCCCGAAATGTGCAGGTGCTGGCAACCGGCGATAACCCGCATGGACGCTTCGTTACTCCGGATCCGACCTGATGCGCTGCGAGCGACGTTGAACACGAAGTCGCGCCCGCCCCTTTCTCCGTAGCGGACAAACGCGCTCCCCGTGACCTCGCCGGCGAGCACCTCCACCGCCGCGGTGTCGACGCCGTCGTGCTCCAGCCGGGAGATGTTGAGCCGGCCGAAGTCGTCGTCGCCGACGCAGGACACTATGGCGCAGGGCTGGCCGAGCTTTGCCACCTGGTCGATGAATATGGTGGGAGCGCCGCTCGGGAACGGCCCTTTCAGTGTGAGGGGCTCCAAGAAACCTCGGCCCCGCTCGACCGCCATCACTTCCACCAGGATCTCCCCGATAGTGGCAACCTTCACCAAGGGCCCGGTACCTGGTGCCACTTCGCTCAGGACCTCCCAGCATTGCAAAGGTGCCGGCGCAGCGGGCAGCCACCCATTGCCGGCAGCCTACCGTCGAGGCTGGCTAGGCCGGCTAGGCCCGCTCGCCTCGAAACCAAGGGCCTTCTTCAAGCCTGCCAAGCTGTGAGCAGCTCATCCGCGTCGACGACCAGGTCGACTTCGGCGCCGGCGGCGACGCCAGAAGGTGCCACGGC
>JBOGGK010000213.1:0-1542 GCA_050744045.1 Acidimicrobiales bacterium
TACGTCGACGAAGCGGGTGTACATGGCGACGGGCGCCAGCCTCATCACGTCGGGGTACCGGAAATCGGCCACTACCAGTCTCTTTTCGGCCAGGAGCCCGGTCACCGTCCGGGCACCGGCGTGGGCCAGGGCCAGATGGCCGCCCCGGTGCTCGGGGCCCGCCGGGCTGGAGAACCGAACGCCCAAGGGAGCCAAGAGCTCCATGGCCCGATCGGTCAGGAGAGCGACCAGGCGGCTGGTCTTGGCCCAGATCGCGGGCACGCCGGCCGCCAGCACGGGCCCGATACCGCACCCGAGCGCGACCAAGCCAAGGACGGCGGGGGTGCCGGCCAGGAAACGGGCCGTCCCTTGCACCGGGTCGTAGCTCGGGCCCATGGCGAAACGGTCCCGCTGGCCCCACCAGCCCCATATCGGCTGACGCAGGCCCTGGAGATCGGAACGCACGTAGAGCCAGGCCGGCGCCCCCGGGCCGCCGTTCAGGTACTTGTAGCCGCAGCCGGCGGCGAAGTCGGCGCCGTCCGCGTCGAGCTGGAGCGGGACCACCCCGGCCGCGTGGCTCAGGTCCCACACGGTGAGCGCCCCCGCCTCGTGCGCCGCCTGGCAAACCGCACCCACGTCGGCAACGGCGCCGGAGCGGTAGTTGACGGCCGACATACAGACGAAGGCGACGTCGTCTCCCATCACGCCCGACAGTTCGGCACCGGTCGCGGCCTCGGCGGGGTCGCTGTCGACGAGGAGGAGGCGACGCCCTTCACGCCCCGCCACGCTCTCCAGTACGTAGCGCAGCGTGGGGAAGTCGTTGGCGTCCCCGACGATGGTGGGCCGCCCGGGCCGGGCGTCCGCCGCCGCCACGGCCAGCTTGTAAAGGTTGACGGTGGTCGAGTCACCGACCACCACCTGCCCTGGCGCCGCACCGAGGAGCTGTCCTATGCGGTCCCCCACCCGCTCGGGGAGCTCGGCCCACCTTTCCCAGCCCGCTACGAGATCTCGGCCCCATTCGCTGAGCAAGTCACTTACGGCGCCGGCGGTGGCAATGGGCTGGCGGCCGAGGGAGTTGCCGTCGAGGTATACAGGGCCGCCGGGCTCCAGCACGAAACCGGCCCGGAAACCTGCGAGGGCGTCGGCCCGGTCGGCCTCGGCCGCCTCCTGCCGGGAACGGGGGACCTGCCAGCCGTCGCTCAACGCCAACGACCGCGGCCCTGGGCGTTGGCCGTCACCGCTGCGAGCGCCGATGCCATCGACCAGAAGACTACGCCTACTCGGCCGCGGCCGCGGCCGGCCTCGGGCCGCGGCTACCTACTGCTCGCTCCCGCTGGCGACCGCGTGGCGTAACCGCTCGCTTGCACGGGCCCAGGATCCGTACATGTACTGGAGCTCGGGCAGCCACATACGTACTAGTACCAATCTGCTAGGGTGCCTGCCATGCCGGCTCAGCGAAAGGCCTCCTCCGCGGGCGGGCGCCCCCAGCGCGGCGCGGCGCCGCCGGCTACGGGCACCGGGCCGCCTGGCGCGAGCAACGGCAGTCCCCTACCCCGACAAGGC
>JBOGGK010000214.1:0-9085 GCA_050744045.1 Acidimicrobiales bacterium
ACCTGGCGAATGTCCCTGAGGCCATAGATCTGGCCAAGGGCGTCAAGGCGCGCCGGCCCCAGTGCGCCGTGTTCATCGGGGGCCACAGCGTTTCGTTCATCGCCGAGCACGTGCTCGCCCAGGCGGGCGGCGCCGTCGACGCGGTCCTGAGAGGCGAGGGCGAAGATGCCGCCCCGATGCTGGTCGAAGCGCTGGGCGGCTGCCCGCGCCGGGCAGCTGACGGAGCGGCGGGCGGTTTGTCCCGAGCCGGCGCCGCCGGCCTGCTCGAGGTGCCCGGGGTGGTGACGCCCGAAGGTGCCGGGCCGGCGCCGGTGCTCGCCCACAACTTGGACGAGACCCTGCCTGCCCGCGACATCGGGGGCCGGCGGCGCAAGTACTTCATCGGGGTGCTCGATCCGGCCGCTTCGGTGGAGTTCTCCCGGGGCTGCCCGTGGGACTGCTCTTTTTGCAGCGCATGGACCTTTTACGGCCGCAGCTACCGGAAGGTGTCCCCGGAGGCGGCCGCTGAAGACGTGGCCCGGGCGCCGGAGCCGGGCATTTTCCTGGTCGACGACGTCGCCTTCATCCACCCCGAGGACGGCTTCGAGATCGGTCGCGCGATAGAACGCCGGGGGGTGCACAAGCAGTACTACCTCGAGACCCGCTCGGACATCCTGGTCCGCAACGAGGAAGTCTTCCGCTACTGGCGCCGCTTGGGGCTCAACTACATGTTCCTCGGGATCGAATCGCTGACCGACGAAGGCTTGGGGGCACTGCGCAAGAGGAGCAGCGCCGATGTCAATTTGAAAGCCCTCGAGGTGGCGCGCAAGCTCGGCATAGCGGTGGCTATCAACCTGATCGCCGACCCCGACTGGGACGAGGCGCAGTTCGAGCTGGTCAGGAAGTTCGCCTTCCAGGTACCCGAGATCGTCCACCTGACCGTGCAGACGCCTTACCCCGGCACCGAGACGTGGGTCACCGAGTCCAGGCACCTGACGACGCGCGATTACCGGCTGTTCGACGTACAGCATGCGGTGCTCCCCACCCGCCTGCCCTTGGAGCGCTTCTACCAGGAGCTCGTGAAGACCCAGTCGGTACTTGCCCGCAAGCACCTCGGGGTGGCGGCTCTGGCCCAGACAAGCCGGGTGGCGGCCATGCGCCTGCTGCACGGCCAGACCAATTTCGTAAAGATGATCTGGAAGTTCCAGCAGGTCTACAACTGGAAGCTCCAGATGGAGGACCACTTCGCACCGGTCCACTACGAGCTCCCCGAGCCGGCCCCGACGGGCGGCAAAGTGGAGCGCAAGAATCTTTACATCCACGTACCGCTGCGCTTGTCCAAGAAAGCCGGCGCCGGGGCGGACGCCACGGTGGGTGCGCCCGCCGGCCACTGAGCCCCGGCTAGGGGCTCCGGCGCTTGCGCCGCGGTCCCAGGAACTGCCGCTCGGTCAGCGGCTCGCCCTCGAACGAGACGGCGATGTGCTGCTCGGGCCGGCGCTGGTTCTGCAGGGCTTGTGCCGCGATCGAGTGGCGGTCGGCGGCCGTCGTGGGCGGGTTGACCAGCGCCCGCGGCCACAGTTGCTTGGCGAGCACGACGTTGAGCTCGACGGCGTAGACGGTGAGCTCGGCGATGATGTAGATCCAGGCGAACAGCCCGAGGACTATGGCGAAGGTGCCGTAAACGGCGGTGTCGTCCTTCAGGTAGTGGCCGACCACGTAACCGCCGAGGGCCTGCAGCACCGTCCAGCCGGCCCCGGCCAGGGCGGCGCCGGGCAGCAACTGGCGGAACCCCACCGCCGCCGGAGTGAGTACCCGGAAGCCGACGAGGTACTCGCCGAAGTTCACGATGAACGAGGCCACTCCGCCTGCGACCGCCAGGCCGAGAGCGCTGACGTGCAGGCCGAGGGCGCTGCTGGAGGCGGGCACGGCGGCGGCGAAGAAGGTGCCGAGGACGAGGCCCACTCCGAGCACGGCGAGGAACACGACGCTGCGGCCCAGGCGCTTTATGTAATTGGGCCGCTGCGGGCCCGGCAGGTTCCAGATCTGCTCCATGGTGAATATCCCGTTCTGGGCCAAACCCATGGAGCCCCACGTGAGGCCGAGGATGCCCACCACGAAGCCGATGACAGTGTGGCGGCGTATGGCCTTCACGTTGCCCACGAGGTCGTTGCCGATAATGGGGAACTTGTCCAGGGTCGAGCTCAAGATGTCGTGGCGCAGGGCCGAGTGGCTGCCCAGGACCAGGCCGAGGATCGTGATGAGCAGCAGGAGCAGCGGGAAGACGGCCCCGAACGCGCTGTACGCCAGGCTCGACACGAGCACCCCAGCGTTGTCGTCACCGAACTTTTTCATCACCCCGAACACGAGCGCCAGCGGCCGGCTCCGCTGCTGGAGCCCGTCCAAGCGCCTGGCACCCCGCTCGAAGATGTTCACGGCCGGCTTGCTCCCCGGGCCCCCCGACCGCCTCGGGCCGGCGGGGAGGGATGCATCGGCTCCATTGGGGCATCCTTCCCCCTCGCTCTGGCGGGCATGCCGGCAGGGTAGCCTTTGGCCGTGGCCCCGGCTGCGCACGGCCCCCGCGAGCTCGGCTCGGGACAGGCGTTGGAAGGCACGGGGGTGCAGCTCCCGGAGGTGCTCACCGGCGAGGCCGTAGAAGTGCCGAAGGGGTTCGTGACCTACGCGGGCAAGGCCGGGATAAAGGACTCCTGGCCCGACATCAGCATCGTCGCGAGCACGCTGCCATGCGTTGCCGACGGGGTCTTCACCCGGTCGCTGTTCGCCGGTGCGAGCGTTTCGCTGTGCCGCCGGCACCTACGGGAGGGCTCGCCGAGGGCGATAGTGACCGTGGCCAAGAACGCCAACGTGGCGACCGGCCCCCAGGGCGAGCGCGACGCGGCCGAGCTCGCCTCTTTGGTGGCCGACGCCATCGGTGGGCGCCCGAGCGACGTCCTGGTGGCTTCGACCGGCGTTATAGGTCGGCCTTACCCGATGGAGGCCATACGCGCCCACTTGCGGGGCCTCCGGATACCCGCGGGCACCAACTTCCCCGCCGTGGCCCGGGCCATCATGACTACCGACACGGTCCCGAAACTGGCGAGCGCCCGGGCCGGGGAGGCGGTCCTGACGGGGGTCGCCAAGGGGTCGGGCATGATCGAGCCCCACATGGCGACGCTGCTCGCTTATGTGTTCATGGACGCGGCCGTCGCGCCCGCGACCTTGGCCGGGGCGTTCAGGCGGGTGGTGGACGCCACCTTCAATTCCCTTTCCATAGACACCGACACCTCCACCTCGGACTCGGCGCTGGTGCTCGCCAACGGTGCCTCCGGCCCGCCCGAGGAGGCGCAACTGGAGGCGGCGCTGTACGCCGTGTGCCGCTCCCTGACCCTCCAGCTGGCGGCCGACGGGGAAGGGGCGACCAAGGTGATCCAGGTGAACGTCACCTCGGCCCGCGACCGCGCCCAGGCCAAGCGGGTGGCCAAAGCGGTCGTCAATTCGCCGCTCGTCAAGTGCGCGGTGCACGGGGCGGACCCCAACTGGGGGCGGGTCGTCATGGCCATCGGCAAGTGCTGGCAGGACGCCGACATCTCGCCCGAGCGGGCCCGGGTCGGCTTCGGGGACATGGAGGTCTACCCCCACGTGCCGGACGAGCAAGGATTGGCCCGCCTGGCGACGGTGATGGCCGCGCCAAAGGTGGAGGTCAACATCTCTCTCGGGACCGGGCAAGCTCGGGCGACCGTGTGGGGCTGCGACCTGTCGCGCGAATATGTCCGTATCAACGCCGACTACACGACCTGAAGTGCGCGCTCTCGAAGAGTTGCGTTACCTCGCCAGGGGCTGGGAAAGCGACGGCCCGTTCCCGGCAGAGGAGGTGGCAGGGCCCCTGGCCGAACTGGCGGAGCAGGGCCCGGCCATGCTGGTCCACGCCTGCCGGCGCCTGATCGAGCACTTCCCCGGTGAAGGGGTGGCGTGGTGGTTGAGCGCCAGAGCGCTCTCGTCGCCCTGCCCTGCCGACGCCATCTGGACGGCGGCCGAAGAGCTGGCTGGCGACCCCACGGCACGCCTGCTGGTGGAGGCGTTGCCTGGCTCGGCCGCGGTGAGCTCGCCGGGCCCGTCTTACGCCGTCGCCCGGGCACTGCGGCGCCGGCGCCACCTGCGGCACGAGGGACCCTCGGGCGGGGTGCCCATCCTCGTCATCAGCGCCCGTGCCGCCGGCCCCGGGGCCGTGGCCGTGGAGCCCCGGGCGGCCGCTGGTGCCAGGGACGCCGGGCGGGCCGGCCAGGAGGTGTGGGCCGTCGTCGAACGGGGCGCGCTCCTGCCCGAGGCCCTGTGGGCCCGGCTCCTCGCCCGGGCCGGTAGCCGCACGGCCACGGTCGCCGCGGACGTGGTGACGACGGGGGTGGGCGACCGCGGGGCGGCGCCGCTCGCCGACCTGCTCTCAACGCCCACCTGCCCTCCCGTCGCCGAGCTGCTCGGCTGGAAGAGCTGAGGCGCCGTCCGGGCCGCCGCGCCCTCGGGCCTGCTGGAGCGGGCGGTGGCGAGCAGCGAGGGCACGGCGTTGTCAAAGAGGCGGTATTTTCCGGTCTCGAACCATCACTTTCAGCGCTGTGAAGCGCGCGCTTCGTGGCGCTAGGGCGGCTCTCAGCGGGGAGCCCCTTAGACTTCTCGGCGAAGGACCGGCCAGGCAGGGTCGGGCCGGCCAAGGGAGGGCGAGATGGAGCTGGCGGCACTCGGGTCAGGGACGGTCCTGCGGGACGCAGACGTTGCCGCCTCCCGGGAACGTTCCCGCCAGGCCCGGCTCCGGCGCCTCGCGGTGGTGCTCGCCGTCGTGGCGGTCCCTTTGGTGGGCCGCACTGCGGCCGGCCTCGTCCGCTATGGCCAGGGCAACTATGAGGCGGCTGCCGGCGACTTCCACTGGCCTCACCCGGGCATCCCTTCGTCGGTCCTGCCCTACCTGCCCGGCTTCGTCCTGATCGTGCTGCTGGCCGCGGTCATGGCGGGCCCGCTGCTCACGGCCGGTCGCTCGCCCCACGTCCTTTACCGGCCCGAGGAGATCGGGATCACCTTGGCCGACGTGGTCGGGGCGGCGGCCGTGGTCGAGGAGGTCGTGAAGACGCTCAACCTCTTCCTCGCCCACCGGACGTTCTCGCAGGGGATGGGTGGGACGCCGCGCCGGGCCGTGCTGTTCGAAGGCCCGCCGGGCACGGGCAAGACCTACATCGCCAAGGCCATGGCCGCCGAAGCCGGGGTCCCGTTCCTGTTCGTGTCCTCGTCAGCCTTCCAGTCGATGTACTACGGCCAGACCAATAGGAAAATCCGTTCCTATTTCCGGGCGCTGCAGCGCTACGCCCGGGCGGAGGGCGGCGCCATCGGCTTCATCGAGGAGATCGACGCCATCGGCGCCACCAGGGGCGGCCTCGGGGCCGGGCCGGGGCGGGAGGGCATAGCCGGGGTGGTCAACGAGCTGCTCGTCCAGTTGCAGTCCTTCGACGCCCCCCCGTTCGGCACCCGGGCCGTGAACGCTCTCATCGACGTGGCCAACCGGTGGCTGCCGGCGTCGGCCACGCTGCGCAAGCGCAAGGTGAAGCCGGCCAATTTCCTCGTCATCGGGGCCACCAACCGGGCCGCCGACCTCGACCCCGCCCTGGTGAGGCCGGGCCGGTTCGACCGCAGTATCAGGGTGGACGTGCCCAGCCGGGCCGGGCGGCGGGAGATAATCGACTACTACCTGGCCCGCAAGAGCCACGAGGCCGACCTCGATGGCGCTAACCGGCGCGACGCCCTCGCCGGTTCGACTTTCGGCTACACGCCGGTGATGATCGAGCACCTCCTCGACGAGGCGCTCGTGTGGGCCCTGCGGGACCGCCGGACCGAGATGAGCGTGGCGGACATCCAGCACGCCCGCATGACCGAGGAGCTGGGGATCGCGCAGCCCGTCGCCTATACCGAGGCCGAGCGCGCCGCCATTGCCACCCACGAGGCCGGCCACGCCACCGTCGCCTATTTCAGCGCCCCCGCCCGGCGCCTCGACGTGCTCTCCATAATCAAGCGCAGCGAGGCGCTCGGGCTGCTGAGCCACTCCGACACCGAAGAGCGCTTCACCCGGTCTCGCAGCGAGTGCGAGGCGCTGTTGCGCATCGCCATGGGGGGCATGGTGGCCGAAGAGGTCTTCTTGGGGGAACCGGGTACCGGCCCGTCCGGCGACCTGGTGGGGGCGACCCGCCTGGCTGCCCAGATGGTCGGCGCCTACGGCATGGGGGCCAGCCTGATCTCGTTGGAGGCTTCCCGTTCCCCCGGCGACATAGTGAGCAAGGTCCTCTCCGACGAGCCCAGCCGCGAGGCAGTGGACGCCCTGCTCGTGTCCGCCCGCGACGCCAGCCGCGAGCTGGTCACCGCCCACAGCCACGTCGTCCTGGCCCTGCGCGACGCCCTTTTGGAGCGCGACGAGCTGATCGGTGAAGAGATCACCGCAGTGATCGCGGGCGCCCCCGGCCATGCCCCTTCCGGGACGCCGGCAGGCTGGCCGGCCGGCACCCAAGGGCTCGGGGACGGCTCAGACGTGATCGACGTGCGGGCGCCGGCGCCCGCAGGGCGCGTCGAGTGAGCTGAACTACCCGGGGGCTGACGCACCCGGCCGACGCACCCGGGGGGCAGCTGGGGTCAAGCGGCGCCCACCGACGCCAGGATGAAGGCTTGGGCCCTGGCCTCGTCCCGCCAGGTGTCGTAGCGCCCTGAAGGGCCTCTGTGGCCTGCCCCCATCTCCGTGCGGAGAAGGAGAGGGTTGTTGTCCGTCTTGGTCGCCCTGAGCTTGGCCACCCACTTGGCCGGCTCCCAATAGCCGACCCGGGGGTCGTTGAGGCCGGCGGTCGCGTAAATTGAGGGGTAGGCGGCCTCGTGGACGTTGTCGTAGGGCGAATAGGCCTTCATGTACCGGTAGGCGGCGGGGTCGTCGCGAGGGTTGCCCCATTCCTCCCATTCGGTGACCGTGAGGGGGAGGGACTCGTCCGACATGGTCGTCACCACGTCCACAAACGGCACCTCGGCTACGACGGCGCAGAACAGGTCCGGCCGCATGTTGGTCACGGCCCCCATGGCCAGCCCGCCAGCGCTGCCCCCGCGGATGACCAGGCGGGCGGGCGAGGTCCACTCCAGGGCTACCAGCAGCTCAGCACAGGCAATGAAATCGTTGAAAGTGTTGAGCTTTTCTCCTAGGCGGCCGTGCTCGTACCAGGGCCGGCCCATTTCGCCTCCGCCCCGCACGTGGGCGATGGCGAAGACGAAGCCTCGTTCGAGCAAGTTGAGCCGCAGCTGGGAGAACCTGGGATCGACGGGTACCTCGTAGCTCCCGTAGCCGTACAGGAGGCAGGGCGCCGAGCTGTCGAGCACCTGGTCGCGCCGGCAGACTATGGAAATGGGGACCCGGGCCCCGTCGGTCGCCTCCGCCCACAAACGTTCGGTCCGCCACCTGGCCGGCTCGTAGCCGCCCCCGACGGTCGCTTGCTTCACTACCGTACGCGCTTCGTGCTCCATGTCGTACTCGACGCTCGTAGGGGGGCTCACGAGGGAGCTGTAGCTGAAGCGGGCCGAGGCGGTGTCCCACTCGGGCATCGGTTCGGGGCCCAGCGTGTAAGCCGGCTCGGGCTGAGCGACGATGTGCTCGTGGCCGTCGGCGAGGCGGAGCACGCGGAGCTGTTCCAACCCGTCCTCGCGCTCGAGGACCAGGAGGTGGTGGGCGAAAGCATCGACCGACTCGACCTTGGTCGAAGCCCGGTAGGGGAGCAGGGCCCGCAGCGAGCCGGGTTCGGTATCGCCCACGTCGAGCTCGAAGACGGCGAAATTGTCGAGCTTTTCCCCGCCCGGCCCATGGTTGGCGCGCACGACCCAGATGCCGGCACCGTCGCCGGGGCGGTGAGCGTGGTCGACGTCGTACTCGACGCCCTCCCGGCGGGGCAGTACCACCTCGAGGTGGGCGCGTTCCCGGTCGGCAGCCATGAAATGGACCTCGCTCGCCATCTTCGACTCGCTGGTCACCAGGACGTAGCGCTTGCTCCTGGTGAGGCCGACCGAGACGAAGAACCGCTCGTCGTCCTCTTGGAAGACGAGCTCGTCCCGGGCGGCCGGGGTGCCCAGGGTGTGGCGCCAGACCTGCCAGGGCCGCATCGACTTGTCGGGCCGGACGTAATAGAAGCTCCCGCCGCTCGTCGACCACGCCGAGCCGTAGTAGATGTCCTCGACCACGTCGGGCAGGTCGTCGCCGGACCCGAGGTCGCGGAAGCGCAGCGTGTACCGCTCGGAGCCGTCGTAGTCAGCGGCATAGGCGAGCACTTCGTGGTCGGGGCGGACATCGAAGACGCCGAGGGCGAAGTAGGGGCTGGTGCCGGCGAGCTCGTTCTCGTCGAGCACGACCCGGCCGGGCTCGGGCACGACCCCGCCCGGCCCGCCTGCCCCCTCTCCTGGCCCCGCCATCTCCGGGTGGTCGCCGGCCACCTCGCCCGGCAGGGCGGCCGCCCGGCCAGGCCCCGCGCCGTGGCTACCCGGCGGTGGTGTCCCGTCGCCGGCCACCCCCGCGCCGGGGAGGGCGGCCCGGGCCCCGGCCAGGACCGCGGCGGCGGATAGAGCCCGGTTCGGGTCTGGGCGCCGGCAGTGGACGGCGTACTGTTGGCCCGCCACCGTCCGGGACCAGTACCACCAACCTTGGTGGAACACCGGTGCCGAGATGTCGGTCTCGGCAACGCGCAGGCGAATTTCCTCGAACAGCTGCTCTTGGAGGGCCTTGGTGGGTGCCAGTACGGCGTCGGCGTAGGCGTTCTCGGCCTGCAGGTACTCGGCTACCGCGGGGTCGTCCCGGTTGGCGAGCCACTGCCAGTCGTCGTCGCGGGTGTCCCCATGGGCGACGTGGGTGCTCGGGCGCCGGGGCGCGACTGGAGGCGGTGTTAGTTGAAGGGGCAGCATGGCAGGGACAACTGTGGCACGGTTTCGCTCCATCATGGGTTCGGTCGGTGCAAAGGTGACGGGCGACCCCGCCGAGGCGTCACGGTTGGCCGCCGAGGGTACCCCGGTCGTCCTCGTCGGCACCGACGGCGCCGCCCTGGGCCGGGTGGTGTCCGGT
>JBOGGK010000215.1:0-1522 GCA_050744045.1 Acidimicrobiales bacterium
GCGGCGAACAGCCCTACAGCGCCGCCGGTCCGGAGGGCGGCGGTCCCGGCCGGGCTCGCCTCCGCCGCCGCGGCGGCGTTGCCGGCGGCTTCGCGCGCAGCACCGTCCGGCGCTTCACCAGGGGCACCCCCCGCGGCTTCACCAGGGGGCAAAGAACACCGTTTCTTGTGGCCCTTGGAGGTGGAAGTCGAAGCGGTAAGCCCGCCCACCCGGGCCTGGCGGGACCACCAAGTGGGCCACGAGGCGGTCCCGTCGCGAGGGGTCGACGCCGGCCAGCACGGGGTCGCGGTGGTTGGCTTCCTCCTCGTCGGAGAAATAGATACGGGCCACCAGCCTGTGGAGCAGGCCCCGGGCGAAGATGGACACGTCGATGTGGGGCGCCTGGGCTCTCCCGCCCGGGCCGGGGGTGGGCCCGGGCTTCCCCGTCACGAGGCGGTAGCCGCCGTCGGGACCAGTAAGGGCCCGGGCGAACCCGGTCCACCCGGGCGGGGTGTCGGGAGGGAACCGCCCCTCCTCGTCGGCTTGCCAAAACTCCACCATGGCGTCGGTGACCGGCTCGCCGGCGCCGTCGAGGACCCTGCCCGTGACCGTTACCGCCCCGGGCACCGTCTCCTCGGCGGCGGGCCCGGCGGTCCTGTCAGGGCGAGCGGCGCTTTCCCTCCCGGCGTCCCCCGCGTCGGCGTCCCCCGCGTCGGCGTCCCCCGGGCGGAGGGCCCCCGCGCCGGCGTTCCACGCCGTGCCCAGCGCGACGAACGGGCCGGCGGTCTGCGAAGGGGTGGGCGCCGTCACCTTGCGATCACTTTGTGGTCCCGTGTCAGTAGGCCGGCGTGCTTGCCGGCCCCCCGAGGACTATGTCGAAGACGTAGCCGAGCGCCCAGTCCTCGACCGTGGTCGCCATGTCGAACCTCGACACGAGCCCTTCCGCCGCCCTCCGGTCCCGTACGGACTGGTAGATGGGGTCGATCGCCAGCAGCGGGTCGCCCGGGAAGTACATCTGGGTCACCAGCCGCTCGGTGAAGCTGGTGCCGAAGACCGAGAAATGGATGTGCGCCGGCCGCCAGGCGTTCGGGTGGTTTTTCCACGGGTACGCCCCCGGTTTCACCGTGACGAAGCGGTACCGGCCCTCGCCGTCGGTCAGGCACCGGCCCGTGCCGGTGAAATTGGGGTCGAGCGGGGCCGGGTGGCGGTCGACATCGTGGTGGTAGCGCCCGGATGCGTTGGCCTGCCATATCTCGACCAGTTGGTTGCGGACCGGACGCCCGTCGGGGCCGGTGAGCCGGCCTGTGACGATTATCCGCTCGCCGAGGGGCTCGCCGGGATGACCGACGGTGAGGTCGTGGTCAGACGGGCCGACCGAGCTGGGGCCGAACAGCGGCCCTCGCCGCTCGGTCAAGCCGAAAAGCAGCGGCGGGAGGATGTTTTTCGGTGCCCGCCACCTGGTCGAGCCGTACTCGGGGCAATCGTAGGGGGGGTCGAGGTAGGACCTGCCCCCGCCCCGCTGGTCGCCCCCGCCCCGCTGGTC
>JBOGGK010000216.1:0-2802 GCA_050744045.1 Acidimicrobiales bacterium
GTGCAGATCGGCCGGGCGGAGGGCGGGTTGATCGATGGCTTCGATCAGCTCGGCCTGGCGCCCTCGTGGATGACCTCGTAGAGCGCGGCGGTGCTTTGCACCGCCGCTCGCCACTCCTCGCTGAGCAGCGCCCGAAAACCCTCGTCGTGGGCGGCCGCATGTAGCTCGGCCGACTCCCACTCGATGTAGTTCACGAACCGGTACATCGCTGCTGGATCAAGCGAGCGGTGCAGCCGGTCGTTCAGGTAACCGGGCTTGGTGGTCATATAGGCGTTGATCGCCCGCCAGCGCTCGAGGAAGAGCTCCTCGGCCCCCTCACTGACCGTGAAGCAGTCACGTACCGAACCGTCATTGGTAGCCTTCCTTTGGCATCACGCGTGTGTAATGACTGCCCTACTAGTATACTTAAGGGCGAGACGTGGTCAACTCATCTCTTCGTGGCCGTGAGGGGGGCAAGGCAAAATCGGGGGGTTCGAGCCGCGCAGCGGCGACGCACGTCCGGGTCCCGCCCGAGGTGATTGCCCAGGTCCAGGCTGCAACAGACAGCGAGGGAGCCAGCGTCTCTGCGTGGGTGCGCAACGCGGTCACCTACGCCCTGACCAGGTCAACGCGCGACACGACCAGCATCGCGCAGCAGCTCGAAGGGCTCGCCCGCCAGCACAGCTTCGTCGGAGCGTCTGACCGCCATCCGAGAGCGGCCAGGCGCTGCATCAGGAAACCTCGAGCACGAGGTCCGCGACGACCTCCGGCTGAGCCAGGAACGGGTGGTGCCCGGTGTCGAGCTCGACGACTGCCTGCGCCCGGACTGCGAACTCTCGCTGCCGTTCGGCTGGGGTGCCGCGATCCTCGCTACACACGAGGTAGGTCGTAGGCACCTGCTGCCAGGCCGAGGCTTGCACTGGTTGGTGGGTGACCGACAGGCTCTGACGGGCCAAGCGATGCACCGCGTCATCGACCAACTCGAGGCAGTCGTGCATGAAGGTCTCGGCCAGCATCTCCGCGCTCACAGCGAACGTGCCGCCCTCGACGTCGAGGTCGAGGAACGGCGCCGGGCCCGGACCACCGAACGAGGACAGGCTTTCGCCGGGCTCTGGCAGGTAGCTCGAGATCAGCAGCAGGTGGCGGACCGTCTCGATGCCGGCGGCGGCTTCGGCCACCACGATCCCCCCGTAGCTGTGGGCGACGACGACGGTCGGCTCGGCAGTGCGCTGCAGTTCGGCGCGCACGGCGGCGACGTCATCGTGAAGCCCCGGTCCGCCCGTCCCCGCGACCATGCCGGTCTCGCCGCAGCTCGGCAATGCCGGCGCGGTACTGAGCACGCCTCGGGGCTCGATCACCGCGGCGGCTCGCGACCACCACCACGGTCCGTCCTGCACGCACGCACCGTGGACGAACACCACTCTCACATCGACCTCCTCGTTCCGAGCGCCGTCGCGCCGCCACCGTCAGGCGTAGCGCCAGTCAAGATTGCACCTCGGTGGGCCGCTGCCTGGGCGAAGCGACGAGCTCGGCAATGGCTGACCTGAGCTCGATGGGTGCCTCCAGCTGCGGCAGGTGCCCGGCGTGGCGGATGAGGGCGAGCTTGGCGCCGGGGATCGCCGCCGCGTAGGCACGGCCGTGCTCGACGGGGATCATGTGGTCCGCCTCGCCCCAGGCGACGAGGACGGGGATCGTGATCGCCAGGAGCCGGTCCAACAGGGTGGGGTCGGCCATGGCGCTGCCGCCGTAGGTGGCCATGGCCGCGAGGTTCGCTGCCCGGGTCACTCGCTGCTCGTCGGTCATGGTCGCCGGGTCGATGCGGTACCGCTCAGGGCGAAAGTAGCTCAGCTGGGCGATCTGCTCGGGGGCGAGCCCGGCGAGCCCGGACACGTCTGGCACCGGTGCCGCGTCGAGCCGCAGGCCAGCCGCGTCGAGAAGGGCGACCGAGTTCACGCGCCGCTCGGGTGCAGCGCTCTCGGCGATTGCCATCTCGGCAGCGATCCGGCCGCCGAAGGAGTTGCCCATCACGCACACGTCGCTGGGCTCCAGTTCCTTGATCAGCTGGCGGTAGACGCCGGCCAGGGTACCGACGCCCGCCAGCTCCGCCGGCCGCGGCGTTCCGCCGAACCCCGGGTGCCCAGGCACGATCACCCTCGCGCTCGCGACCAGCAGATCGGCGAATGACGCGACCGAGGACGGGCCGGCGCCGCCGTGGAGCAGCAGGACAAGCTGCCTGCTGGCAGTGTCGGAGAAGCCGACCTCGACTGAGCCGGTTCCCTCGACAGTGACGCTCCGGCTGGACAGGGCCATGGTTACCTCCTCGTCTTCGTGAGACGGAACTCGTCGGCGTGGCGTTCGCACCAGTCACCGAAGGTCGCTGGCGCGACGCCGGTCAGGTTCTCGACGTCGTCGCCGATCTGGCCGACAAGGCGCCGACGAAAGAACCTGTTGAGGTCCCGCATGGCCATGGCCAGGTGGGCCGGGGTTCCGCGCGCGATGGCCTCCTTCGCCGCCTGCTCGGGCGTGACGATGACGAGCTCGATGGTGCGTCCGAGGACGCCCGAGAGGATCTCGACCTCCTGGCGGGCGGTGAGCGCCTCAGGCCCGTTGAGGATGTACCGTGGCCGACGTGGGCCTCCTCGGTGAGCACGCGCGCGGCGACGTGCGCGACGTCGTCGGGATCGATAGGGACCGAGACGCCCGGACCGGTCGCATCGATGACTTGGTTGTTCTCGTGGATCCCACTGGCCCACGACAGGGCGTTCGACATGAGTGAGGTCGGTCGCAGATAGGTGACATCCAATCCCGACGCACGGACCAGCT
>JBOGGK010000217.1:0-27094 GCA_050744045.1 Acidimicrobiales bacterium
GCTGGCAGGAATCGACCGCCGCCGCCCACAAAAGAGGCCCACGCCGGGCGAGACGGCCCAGACCAGTTGCAAAACCAGATCCCCGGTCCGACCCGAGGGCACGGCGGCAGGGGCCCGGGGCGACGTCGCACTAACTATGAAGCCCCGTCGGGGACTTCGCCGTTAGCAGGACGCCGGGCCCCTCCCACCACGCGAGCGCGAACGCGGTTGCCTGACCTACGAAGTCGCGGTACATCAGAGTGCGCCGCAGGGACCGCCGCCCCCCAAGAGAAGACCCGGGACCTCCAGTCGAACGAGCCTCTACAGGCCCGTCGCACCAACGCGGCCAAGTACCGACTTGACAAACCTCACGGTTGCTAACGGCCAAGATGTCGCCGGCGCTGCTAAAGGTGACCGAGGCGGTGCCCGAAGAGGACTGGGCCCCGGTCCCGTACTGGATGGAAGGAGGCGCCGACGTAGCCGGGACGACCTACAGGCCCTTCGGCAGCAAGAAGGAGGTCCGGCTCATCGTGCGCCGCGTGAAGCCCGCCCCCGGCAGCCAACTGGCGCTGCTCACGGCTTACGATTGCCACGCTTTCATCACCGACCGGGAAGGCACGACCATCGCCTTGGAGGCCGACCACCGCCGCCACGCCGAGGTGGAGCTCGTGATCCGGGACCTGAAAGACGGCCCTTGGGCGCACATGCCCTCTGGGCGTTTCGGGGCGAACGCCGCCTGGTTGGCCCTCGGGGCGATCGCCCACAACCTTGCCCGCTGGTCGGCCAAGCTCGGGGGCATCACCGACCCGGGCGGGCCGATCGCCCTCGCCACATTGCGCCGGCGCTACATCGCAGTCCCAGGCCACCTCTCCCGCTCGGGCTGGCGTACCAAGCTCCACCTCGTGAAGGCCTGGCCGTGGGAAGAGGCGTTCAGGGCTGCTCTCACAGCCCTGCGTGCTGTCGTACCCCAGCTCGTCTGAAACTGCCCAGCGTCACCAACCGAGCGAGCCGAAGGCGCTAGCGGGGCTAACAGCGCGTCCCGGCTCCGGGACCGTGCTGCGCCCGGAGCCTACAAGTTCCCCCAAAACGGGCAAATTGCCGAGAGGCGCCTCTGGCCGCGCCTGAGAGCCGCCTCACTCGGCCGGAACATAGAGGCGTTCTGCTCCCCTCAGGCCCTCCTGGACGATCGACCGGCTCCAATCGGTGGATTCAGGCTTAGGTGCCCGGACCTCGGGGGGCTTCAGAGGCGAGCGCTCAACGCCCAACGGGCCCGCACGGTGCCGCCGGCGGCGAGATGGATGAGGCCCACGCCGTTGTTGAAGGCGTTCGGCACGCACGTATAAGGCTCTATGGCCAGACCCTGGCGCCGCCCTTCGGGGAGGGTGTCGCCCGAGTAGAGCTGCACGTAGCGGATCGGGTGCTCGTACCTGCAAGTGATCGAGGGCCCACTGCCAGGAGCACGGAAACTGACCGCCACCGCCCCCTCGCCGTCCCGGTCGAGGTCGGCAAGGGTGAGGTCGAGCTTGGCCCTGCTTATCGGGCGGGCTTGGCGGAAGTCGAATGAGGTGCCGTCCACGGGCCGGAGCGGGCCGGCGGCGTTGAGGTCCTCGTCGCCGGGGACGTAGCAGTTGGCCGGCACCCGGAGGATGTCGTCGTCGACGGTGGGCGACCCGACCGAAAAGTAGGGGTGGCAGCCGTAGCCGAACGGGGCGGTGCGGGCACCAATGTTCCTGGCGCTGAAGGAGATCTCCAGCTGGTCGCCGGTCCATGCGTAGGACTGCTCGAGCTCGAGCGGGAAGGGGTACCCGGGGGTGGCGAGCAGGCGGTGGCCCAGGGTCAGCCGACCGGGACCGTGATCTTTTGGCTGCCACGACGCCCAGCGGACGAGGCCGTGGATAGCGGCCGAGGTGGCAGGGTCGTCGACCGGGAGCTGGTAGCGCGAACCCTCGTACTCGTAGCTGCCCTTGGCCACCCGGCCGGGCCAGGGGACGAGCAGCTGGCCGTGCGCCCCCGGCCCGGCGAAGCCGTCGTCGGTGACGGTGCTGAGCAGCTCGACGCCGTCCCACCTCACCTGCACCAGGCTCGCTCCCTGCTCGCTCACTATGGCCCGGCGGTGCCCGATGCCGACCTCGAACAGCTCGCCGGCCCGCATCACCGGCTAGCTCGTGACGCGGGCGTCGTGCTCAGCGGTGGCTTCGCGGCTGGTGGGCGCAGCGTCGCGTGTAGGGAGCCCATGGCGAAAAGGGTAGCGGGGGCGCCCTGCCGGCGGCGAACGTTGCCTCCCTGAGGGTGCCCGCAATCTGGCTCTCACGCAGCACTCCTTCGATGTCGGCACGGGCTCTTTGTTTCTCATGGGAGGTGGGGCGGGAAGAAATTGCCTTATGAATGAAGGCGGCCAGTCCCCGGATGAGCGGGCGTACGCCCAGGGAGGAAGGGACCCGGCCGCCCAGAAGGTGTGGCGAGAAGCCATAGCGGGCCTCGTAAGGGCGTTGGCCACCTGTGTGGCCTTGCTCGACCCCGAGCTTGTCGTCATCGGGGGCGGCTTGGCGGGGGCCGGCGAGGCCCTGTTCGGCCCCGTGTCCGACCAACTCGAGCGCGAAGCGCCTCTGGGACGGATGCCGAGGGTGGTCCCCGCTGGCTTGGGTGAAAAAGCCGGGGCCTTCGGTGCCGCCCTGGCCGCTTGGAGGGCGGCGGGGGCCGCTGACCTCAGGGCCAAGGGCCGCTGGGCGGCCCACCACTGGGGCGCCGGCGGTAGCTGACCGGGCAGCCACCGCGTGCGCGCCTGCGACTTTACGTTAATGTCGGTTCATGGCTGAGCCGGGCGTCCCCGTGCAGAGTGAGGTCACCGTGCCGAGTGAGGTGACAGGCGCCGAGGCCGAAGATATGGGCCTGCACCGCTGGCTGGACCGCTTGGCCGAGGCGGCGCTCGCCCTGCGGCCGCCGACGAGAGCCGATGCGCTCGGGGTGCTGGGCTCACCCGAGTGGGCACTGCTGGACGTAGTGGCGGCCGCCGCCCGGGTCAGACGGGCCTTTTTCGGCAACCGGGTCAAGTTGAACTACCTCGTCAATATCAAAAGCGGGCTCTGCGGCGAGGACTGCGGGTACTGCTCGCAGCGGCGCGGTTCGAAGGCGGGGGTGCTCAGGTACAGCTGGTTGCGTCCCGAGGCGGTGGTGGCCGAAGCCGAGCGAGCAGCGGGCATCGGCGCCAAGAGGCTCTGCCTGGTGGCGAGCGGCAGAGGCCCCAACGATCGCGACCTAGAGCGGGTCGCCGGGGTGATAAAGGCCGTCCGTGCCCGCTGTCCCGAGCTCGAGGTCTGCGTCTGCCTCGGGTTGCTCGGCCCCGGCCAGGCGGGCCGGCTGAAAGCCGCCGGGGCCGACGCCTACAACCACAATCTCAACACGGCCGCTTCGCATTACGGCCAGATCTGCACCACCCATACCTTCGGAGACCGGGCCGAAACGGTGTGCCGGGCCGCCGCGGCCGGGTTGTCCCCGTGCTCGGGGGTCATAGTGGGTGTGGGCGAGACCGACGAGCAACTGGTGGACGTGGCGTTCGACCTGCGCGCCCTCCGGCCGGACTCGGTGCCGGTCAACTTCCTCATGCCTTTCCCCGGTACGCCGATGGCCGGGCGGGTGGAGCTCACCCCAGGGCGGTGCCTGCGGGTGCTGGCACTTTTCCGCTTCGTCTTCCCCGATGTCGAGGTGCGCATCGCCGGGGGACGCGAGTTGCACCTGCGCAGCCTGCAAGCCCTCGGCCTCCACATCGCCAATTCGGTCTTCCTCGGCGATTACCTGACTTCGGAGGGCGCCGCTACGGCGGCGGACCGCCAGATGATCGCGGACGCCGGGTTCGTGGTGGAGCCGGCCGGGGAGGCCACTTTGCCCCCGTGGCGCCGGCCGCCGGGCGCCTCGACCGGCCCTGGCACTGCCGGCGCCCGGCCTTCCCGCGCCCCGCCCGTCTTTTCGCCCCCCTCAGTCGTGCCCACAGTGCGCCAGCGGGGCCCGGGTGCCGGGCCCCCTCGGGCGCGTAGCAGTAGGCCAGCCTCTCAAGGCCGCGCCTCGTAGACGATGTTGAAGGGCGTCTCGGCGACGCGCCGGAAGCTCGAGAAGCCGGCCGAGCCCACCAGGTCCCGGATCCTGGCCTCCCCGGCCTGCGCTCCGAGCGCCAGGCCCATTTCCTGCGAGAGCGAGCATGGCGTGCACAAGAGGGTGGAGAAGCAGTAGTACGCCCGGCCAACCGGGTTGAAGTTCTCCTCCACTCGGTCACCCGCTAACGGCTCGACGATCATCCAGGTCCCGTCCGGAGCGAGCGTCTCTTTCACGTGCCGAGCGGCCCCGGCGGGGTCGCCCATGTCGTGCAAGCAGTCGAACATCGTGACCAGGTCGTACAGACGGCCCGTGAACTTGGAGGCGGGGGCGGCCTCGAACTGCACGCGGTCGGCCACCCCCGCCGCGGCGGCCCGCTCGCGTGCGGTTGCGATCGAGCCGTCGTGGTAGTCGGACCCGTAGAACCGGGAGGCCGGGAACGCCTGCGCCATGAGCACGGTCGACGCACCGTGGCCGCACCCGACGTCCCCGACGGTTGCGCCACCCTCGAGCTTGGCGATGACGCCGTCGAGCGCCGGGAGCCACTGCGAGATCAGGTGTGCGTTGTAACCAGGCCGGAAGAAACGCTCGCAACCCTCGTGCACATCGCCCGTGTGGTCGTGCCAGCCGATGCCGGCGCCGGTCCTGGCCGCGTCGGTGATCCGCGGCGAGTCGAGCACCGAGCCGAGGGCGAGCTGAAAGAAACCCGGCAGGTAGGCCGGGCTCGTCTCGTCGGTCAGGGCGGTCGTCTGCTCGGGCGAAAGGGCGTAGCGGCCGCTGCCCGGGTCATACTCCACGAAGCCCCCGGCGGCCTGGGCGTTCAACCACTCCTGCACGTAGCGCTCCGCGGTTGCCGTGCGCCGCGCCAGCTCGCCCGCCGTCATAGGGCCGGCACCAGCGAGTGCCCGGTAGAGCCCGAGCTTGTCGCCCATCACGACGAGCGCGGTGTTCAGCGTTGCGCCGACCTCGCCGACCGCGTTGAACACAAAGCTCATGAGCTTGTCGTGGTCCACTGCCATCGGTACCTGGTCCACCGTCGTCGGTGCTTGGACTGCTGTCATTGTCCTACCTCCTCCAGCCTTGCCTCGTTGCCGACGGTACGAGCGCCGGCGCCCGAGCGCTTCCGGGCCCCCCCCTCATTGTTCTCGCATGGCCCCCTTGGCCCCCATGCGTGCTCGCCTGGCCCCGGCGCGGGGCAGCAGCTCTGGTCCTGGGCATGCCGCCTACACTCGGGCGTGGCCACCTCGCCCTCCCGATTGGTCGCAGGAGCCGACGCCGCCCTCGTGGGCCGGGAGGCCGAGCGACAGGCGATCGCCCGGATGACCGGCGAGGCGCGCTCGGGGCGCAGCGGTGTGCTGGCCCTGGCGGGTGCTCCCGGTACGGGGAAGACGGCCCTGCTCTTGGACACCGCGCGCCGCGCCTATGGCATGCGGGTGCTGCGTGCGCGGGGGATCCAATCGGAGGCCTCGATCCCTTTCGCCGGCCTGTTGGAGCTCCTCCGCCCGGTGCTCGGCCATGTGAGCGACATCCCGGGCCCGCAGGCGGCCGCCATCGAGGGCGCCCTGGCGCTGGGACCGGCAAGCCCGGCAGACCGCTTCGCGGTGGGCGCAGCGACGCTCAGCTTGCTGGCCGCGGCTGCCGAGCAGGAGCCGCTGCTCGTCCTCGTGGACGACATCCAGTGGCTGGACGGCGCCAGCGCGAGCGCATTGCTGTTCGCATGGCGCCGGCTCGTCGCCGACCCCATCGGGGTGCTGGTGGGCGCACGTGCGGGCCTGCCGTCACTGCTCGACGGTTCTGACCTTCCGGTCCTGCACCTCGAGGGGCTCGAGCTCGCCGCGGCGGCCGAGCTCCTCTCATCGCGAAGCGGCCGGCCACTCTCGCCTGGCTCCGTCGAACGCCTTCATCGCCATACAGGCGGCAACCCTCTCGCCATGCTCGAGCTTGCCAACGACCTCGACCACTACGACTTCGATGCACCGATCGACACACCGCCGCCCATGGCAACCAGCGTTTCCGAGCTGTACCTCAACCGTGTCCGCCGCCTTCCACGCCAGACCCAGGACCTACTCCTGCTTGCCGCGGTGAGCGACACACAAGATCTGGCGTCGATCACGGGCGCGGCGCGCCGGCTTGGTCTCGATCCTCGGGCGATCGGGCCCGCCGAGGAGCAACAGCTGGTGCTCGTCGGGGTCACCCGGCTCGAGTTCCGCCACCCACTAATCCGCTCGGCGGTATACGCCGATGCCGACGCCGCCCGGCAACGGGCCTGCCATCGTGCCCTGGCCGAAGCCCTGCCCGAGGCCGAGGCAGACCGGCGCGCCTGGCATCTCGCGCTCGGGTCCCTCGGGCCCGGCGAGGTGGCGTGCTCAGCCTTGGAGCAGGCGGGTGTGAGGGCGCGTGAGCGGAGCGCGTACCACGGCGCGTCCCGCGCCTTCGAACGGGCAGCCGGGCTGGCGCCAACCGAGGTGTGGCGCGCCCGGTTACTGCAGGCGGCAGCGGAGGCGGCGTGGTCAGCTGGCCTCGCCGCCCGGGCGGCGGAGCTAGTGGAAGTGGCCCGCCGCCACGATCAAACCCCCGAGAGCGCAGTGGCATTGGAGCACTTGCGTGGCCATGTCTCGGCGCGGCTCGGCCCTGTCCGGCAGAGCCAGGCGATCCTCGCCGCGGGCGCAGAGCTCGCTCGCGGCGTGGACGACGAGCGGGCGATCGTGATGCTGGCCGAGGTCGTGAACGCCGCTTTCTATGCGGGAGACCCTGTAGCCATGCAGGCGGCAGCGGCGAGGATCGGCGAGCTTGTCCCCGAAGGAGCGAGCGCCAGGAGCACGTTTTATGCCTCAGTCGCTCGTGGCATGGCGCTTTTGTTTACCGGCGACGAGGCCGGCGGCGCCGAGCTGCTGCGGCGCGGCGCCACCCTCGCACTTGGTAGCGAGGAGCTCTCGGACGACTCGCGGCTGTTGGTCTGGGCGGCGATGTGCCCGATCTGGCTCCGCGAGTCGGGCCCTATCCGATCGCTTATCGGCCGAGCGGTCGAGGTCACCCGCCGGCGTGCCGCTATCGGCCTGTTGCCCTACCTGCTCAGCCACGTCGCGATCGACGAGGCTACGACTGATGGGTGGCGGGCGGCAACGGCGACGTTCCACGAGGTGCTGGGTCTCAGTCGCGAGACCGGTCAGCGGACAGATCTGTCTGCCGCGCTCTCCCGGCTCGCGTGGCTCGAGGCGCGGATGGGCCGGGAGGCCGAGTGCCGCGCCCACGCCCGGGAGGCGCTTGACCTCGCCGCCGGGCTCGGCCTCGGGCTGTGCGAGGTTTGGGCCACGGCGGCCCTCGGCGAGCTCGAGTTGGCGCTCGGCAACTCGCGCGCCGCCGTGGCCGCCTTCGAGCGGCAGGAGGTGGTCCTGCGGGCCCACGGGATCGGCGACGTCGACCTGAGCCCCGGGCCGGAGCTCGTCGAGCTCCACGCTCGGGCCGGGCGACGGGACAGGGCCACGACGGTCGCCCGCGGGTACGAGTCCCGGGCAGTCCAAAAGGGCCAACCGTGGGCGCTCGCGCGCTCGGCGCGAGCTCAGGGCCTGGCCGCCCCCGAGACAGAGATGGAAGAGTGGTTCGAGCGGGCACTGGCGCTGCACGCCCGGACGCCCGACGTGTACGAGACGGCGCGTACACAGCTCGCTTACGGCGGCCGTCTACGGCGGTCCCGGAAGCGGATCCGGGCAAGGGAGCAACTGCGACGCGCCATCGCGTCCTTCGACCGGTTGGAGGCGGAGCCGTGGTCCGACATGGCGCGGGCGGAGCTCGCGGCGACCGGTGAGACCGCCCGGCGCCGTGACCCATGGGCACAGGAGCAGCTAACTCCCCAGGAGCTGCAGATCGCGCTGGCGCTGGCGGGGGGGCGGACGACGAGGGAGGCGGCGAGCGCCCTGTTCCTCAGCCCGAAGACGATCGAGTACCACCTCCGCTCGGTCTACCGGAAGTTCGCGATCGGGAGCCGCGAAGAGCTGGCCGCCGTGATGGGCACGTCCCCGGGGGCCTGAGGCCGCCCATCAGCGCTTGGGGGCCAGTTTGTCGGCGGGTGCAACCCCGATCGTTTCACCAGCCGGGTGCACATCCGCCGCCCCCGCCGGGGGCCTACCCGCTACTGCGGCCGCCGTGCCCGCTGCCAGCCCGGCGGGCCTGGCCGGCCCCGGCGCGACCTCGGGACGGCTCACCACCTGGAGCGAGACCGCCTGGAGCGAGACCACGATCCGGGCACCTCCGCCCGGGCCGGCGGGCGACTCAGCCCGCACCGCCCCGCCCATGGCGGCCACGAGCTCCTCCACGATGGCGAGGCCGAGGCCCGAACCGAGCTTGCGGGACGCCGCCGAAGACGATTGGTAGAGGCGCTCGAAGACCTTGTCGAGGTCCTCGGGGGCTATCCCGGGGCCGTCGTCCTCGACGACCAGGGTGGGGTGGCCGCTGACGAGCCCTGCCCGGACCGTCACCTGGGTGGTGGCGTACTTCAAGGCGTTCTCCACCACGTTGCACACGACCTGGCCGAGGCGGTCGGGGTCCGCCTGGCACAGCACCGTACCGGGGGGGGCGACCAGGAGCGCCACGTCGAGGCCGAGCGAGGCGGCAGCGGGCCCGGAGGCGTGGACCGCCTCGGTCACCACCTCGGACAAGTCGACGCTCCTGCACTGGAGGCTGAACGCTCCCGCCTCGAGCTTGGCCAGCTCGAGCAGGTCGCCCACTAGGCGTTCGAGCCGGCTCGCCTCTGCGAGTATCACCGCCGAGGCGTGGGGGACGTCGGTGGCCTTGCCGTCTGCCAGGGCTTCAGCGAACCCCCGGATCGAGGTGAGCGGGGTGCGCAGGTCGTGCGACACCGACATGAGGAACTGGCGTTGGGAGCGCTGGGCGCGAGCCAGATGGGCGGCCATCTGGTTGACGCTGTTGGCGAGGGAGACGAGCTCCCGGCCCTCGCGGTTGCGCAGCCGCACCCGGGCCGCCAGGTCACCGGAGGCGATGCGGCCGGTCACCACCTCGGTTTGCTGCAGCGGCCGGGCGATGCGGTGGCCGAGCCGGTTGGCGGCGATGAGGGCCACCACCACCGTGGCCGCCGAGGCCAAGGCGAACCAGATGCCGGCGCTCCCTACCCCCGTCGGCGCTTCGCGCGTCAGGATGACCACCACGTTGAGCGACTCATGGTGGCTGACAGGCACCGGGTAGTTCACGAGCAGCGCCGCCCAGGCCAGGCGGCCCCGGTGGCCGCTCACGGGCAGGGCCCGGACGAAGTCGGCGGTATATATGTCGCCGGTGGTGAGCCCGCTCGGGAGGCGTGCGGGTTGCCTGGGGTGGAGCGGGTTGAAGAACGAACCGTCGTGGCTGACCGCGAACACGGCCTCGCCCTGCAGGCCGAGCGGCCCCCGGAGCACGCTGACCGCCCGCTGCAGCACGGCGAGCGAGTTGTGTGGCCCGCTCCGCGAAAGCTCCTGCTCCACCCCTTGGGCCAGCTCCTTGGCCTCCGTGACGAGCTCGGTCTGGGTCTCGTGCACGCTGTCCAGCACGGTGAGGCCGAGGGTGGCGAGGCCGGCGAAGAGCAACGCACCGACGACCATGGCGGCCATCGTGAAGCTGATCCGCCGGCGCAAGGAGCTATCCCGGCCCTTGGCCCTCGGCAACTGGGGATCGGGGCACTTCAGCCCAGCCTATAGCCCATCCCCCACACGGTGTTCAGCGGCAGGGCGTCCCCGAGCTTCTTGCGCAACTGGCGCACGTGGGCGTCCACCGTCCGGTCGTCGCCGTACCAGCCCTGGCCCCAGACCCCGTCGAGCAACTGCTGGCGCGAGAGCGCCCGCCCCGGACGTTCGGCCAGGAAGGCGAGGAGCTGGAACTCCTTGGAGGCGAGCGCCACCACTTCGCCGTCCACCCTGGCCTCCCTCCGGGCGATGTCGACTTCGACCCGGCCGGCCATCAGGACGTCATTCGGCTCGTTGGCCCCGTCGGTGCGCCGTAGGATCGCCTTCACCCGGGCCACGAGCTCCCGGGGCGAGAAGGGCTTGGTGACGTAGTCGTCGGCGCCCATCTCGAGGCCGAGGACCCGGTCCACCTCGGCGTCCCTGGCGGTCAGCATGAGGACGGGCAGGAACCGCTTCACCCGCACGCGCCGGCACACCTCCAACCCGTCGATCCCGCCCGGCAAGCTCACGTCGAGGATGGCCATGCGAGGATGCTCACGTTCGATCGCAGCCAGGCCTGCCTCCCCGGTGCCGGCCTGGATGACCCGGAAACCTTCGCCCCGCAGGTACATGTCGACGAGGTCGGCGATGTTGGTGTCGTCTTCGACCACGACGATCGTCCCCTGGTCCGCGGCCATCCAGCCAAGCATGCCAGGTGCGCGGCCAGGATGGGTGGACGCCGGATTGGTGAACGGCGGTGCCTGGCCGGGGGCCCCAGCTACGCTGAGTGCGGATGGCGACCTACCTTGACAAGATCCTGGCGGCTCATCGGGAGCAGGCGGCGGCCGACGGGCGTGACCTTGCCGAACTGCTGGCGAAGGCGGAACTGTGCGCGCCCGCAAGAGGCTTCGCGGGAGCGCTCCGAGCCCGAGAAGGCCTGGCCGCCATTGCCGAGCTCAAGCGGCGCAGCCCCTCGAAGGGCCCGCTGGCCCCCGGCCTGGTCCCGCGAGCGCTGGCCCGGGCCTACGCCGAGGCGGGGGCGACCTGCCTGTCGGTGCTCACCGACGCCGAGTTTTTCGGGGGTTCCGCCGGTGACCTGGCCGAGGCCCGAGCCGCCGCCGACCTGCCGGTGCTGCGCAAGGACTTCACGGTTTGCCCCGAAGACATCTGCGACGCCCGCCTGATGGGCGCCGACGCGGTGCTGCTGATCGTGGGCGCGTTGGCCGGGGCGGAGCTCCGCGAGTTGCTGGCGCTGTCCCGGCACCTGGGGCTGGACGCTTTGGTGGAGGTGCACGACGAGGCCGAGGCCGCCTTGGCTCTGGAGGCGGGGGCGGACCTGGTCGGGGTCAACCAGAGAGACCTGGTCAGCTTCGAGGTGGACACCGACCGGGCGGTGAGGGTGGCCGCCGGCTTTCCCGCGGGCGTGGCCAAGGTGGCCGAGTCGGGCATCCGCGACCGCGGCGACGTGGCCCGCCTCGCCGATGCAGGTTTCGACGCCATCCTGGTGGGCGAGGCGCTCGTCACCGCCGCCGACCCCGGCGCCGCGCTGAGGGCGCTGATGGCGGGTGTACCGTGCTCGTAAAGATCTGCGGCACCACTTCCGAGGACGACGCCCTCTTGGCCGTGGCCATGGGCGCCAACGCCGTCGGCTTTGTCTTCGCCCCGTCCCCACGTCAGGTCTCCGCCCAGGCAGTGGCCGACATCGTGAAGCGCCTGCCTCGCGAGGAGGTCCTCACCGTCGGTGTTTTCCGCGACGACGCCCCCCGCCGGGTTGTCGAGGTCGTTTACGCCGCCGGCCTCCAGGCCGCCCAGTTGCACGGGCGCGAGAGCCCCGAGGAGGCCCATTGGGTCCGCGAGCGCGTCCCCATGGTCATAAAGGCCTTCCCGGCCGGCGATATCCGCGTAGCTCGTGCCGCCGAGTGGGGGGCCGACGCGATCCTGCTCGACTCGCCGAGCCCGGGGTCGGGCCAGGTTTTCGACTGGGCCCTGGCCGGCGACCCGCCCCAGGGCGAGCGCCTGATAATCGCCGGAGGGCTGCACGCGGGCAACGTCGCCGCCGCCGTAGCCCGGGTGAAGCCATGGGGCGTCGACGTGGCGTCGGGTGTCGAGGCGTCACCGGGCGTCAAGGACCCGATGAAATTGAAGGCCTTCGTGGAGGCGGCCCGGCGCGCCGAGGCCCAGGTGGCGGCGGGCGCGGCCAGGATGGCAGCCAGCGCCTCCATTTCTCCTTACGATTGGGCCGACGACGAATGAACCCCGGCGGGCCAGGGCCGGGCCCAATGGGCGAGCCTGATGCCTCCGGCCGTTTCGGGAGCTTCGGGGGGCGCTTCGTGCCCGAGGCGCTGGTCCCCGTGTGCCAGGACCTCGAAAAGGCCTTCCGGGCCGCCTGGTCGTCGCCCGATTTCAAGGCTCGCTACCGCACCGTGCTGCGCGATTATGCCGGGCGGCCGACCCCCCTCACCGAATGCCACCAGCTGTCGGCCCAACTGGGCGTCCGGGTGCTCCTGAAGCGCGAGGACCTCAACCACACCGGCAGCCACAAGATCAACAACGTCGTCGGCCAGGGCCTGCTGGCCCTGGAAATGGGCAAGCACCGTCTGCTGGCCGAGACCGGCGCAGGCCAGCACGGGGTCGCTACGGCTACTGCGGCCGCCCTTTTCGGCCTGGAATGCGTGGTTTACATGGGCGAGGTCGATATGGGGCGCCAGGAGCTCAACGTCTTCCGCATGCGGCTGCTCGGCGCAGAGGTGCGCAGCGTGCGCTCGGGCGGCCGGACGCTCAAGGACGCCGTCAACGAGGCCTTGCGCGACTGGGTGGCGACCGTGGCTTCGACCCATTACTGCCTGGGCTCGGTCATGGGGCCCCACCCGTTCCCTTGGATGGTGCGAGAGTTCCAGTCGGTCATCGGCGAGGAGGCGCTCGGGCAGTGCCGGCAGCTGCTGGGCGAAGACCCCGACTTCGTCGTCGCCTGCGTCGGCGGGGGGAGCAACGCCGCCGGGACGTTCTCGGGCTTTGCGGGCACGCGGGCACAGCTGGTGGGGGTCGAAGCGGAGGGCGGCGCCGCCATGGGCCCCAAAGGGGTGCCCGGGGTCCTTCACGGCATGCGTTCGTACCTGCTCCAGGACGAGATCGGCCAGATCCTGGAGGCGAAGTCCATCTCCGCCGGGCTCGACTACCCGGGCATCGGCCCGGAGCACGCCCACCTAGCCGAGACCGGCCGTGCCCGGTACAGCTCGGCCACCGATGCCGAGGTCGTGGAGGCCTTCTGTTTGCTCGCCCGGACCGAGGGGATAATCCCCGCCCTGGAGCCGTCGCACGCAGTGGCGTGGCTGGTGAGAGCGGCCAAGAGCGGTGAGGTGCCCGCCGGCTCCACCGTCCTGCTCACCATGTCCGGTCGCGGTGACAAGGACGCCGAGCACGTGATGCGCCTCCTCGGGGGGGCGGCGGGTACGTGAAGGGCCTGGCCGTCGAGGTAGCGCTGCGAGAGGCTCGGGGCCGGGGGCGCAAGCTGCTGGTGCCGTACGTGACTGGGGGGCTCCGCGACGACTGGTTGGCAATTCTGGCCGCCATGGCCGACGCCGGGGCGGACGCGGTCGAAGTGGGGCTCCCCTTCTCGGACCCGATGATGGACGGGCCCACGATCCAAGCGGCCTCGCTCCAGGCGCTCGGGCGCGGCACCACCCCTCCGTCGATCTTGCGCCAACTGAGGAGCCTCGACGTGCATGTGCCCTTGGTGGTGATGACCTACGCAAACCTGGTCGTGCGGGCCGGGGCCAAGCGCTTCTCCAGCGAACTGGCCTCCGCCGGCGTCCGGGGCGCCATCGTCCCCGACCTGCCTCTCGAGGAGTCGGCCGGGTGGGAAGCCGCCGCCGGCGCCGAGGGCGTGGACACCGTCCTGCTCGCCGCTCCCGTCACCCCCGACGAGCGCCTGGAGCGGATATGTGAGCGTTCGCACGGCTTTGTGTACGGGGTCAACCTGATGGGGGTCACGGGAGAAAGGGGCAGCCTGGCCACCACGTCGGCCGTGCTCGCCAAACGGCTGAAGGCAGTCACGGACAAGCCCGTGGTCATGGGGTTCGGCATCTCGGGCCCCGAGCAAGCGGTGCGCGCCGCCGAGCATGCTGACGGCGTCGTAGTCGCTTCCGCCCTGATGCGGGCAGTGCTCGCTGGAGCGACGGCGGAGGAGGTAGGAGAGCGGGTCGCCGCCATGAGGCGGGCGCTCGACCGAGGCTGAAGCCGCTACCCGGCTGAAGCGTCGCGAGGGCGGGGCGCCGGCGAGGCCCAGCCGGCGGGGCCTGTCACCAGGAACTTCCCCTCCGGCATTGCCGAGTGGGGAAGGCCGTGGGGAACTCGCCGGGGAAGCGCGGGGCCAGCGTTGGGAGCTATGGCCCCGCTCCCCGGTCCTCGGCTCCCTGACCCCCCGGCGGCGAGGGCGGTGGGCCGAGCGGTCAGCCCCGCATTCGGCCGCCTCGACCACGAGTGGGACCGGCTCTCGACCTCGCCAGCCATGCAAGAGGAGGCCCGGGGGTGGGCTGCCGTCGAACCAGCCTTGGGGGGCGGCGCGGCCGAGGCCCTGGCCCGGGTGAGCTGGAGCGGCTACCGGCCGTCGGCTCCGGGCGCCCTGGTCCTCGCCGCGTTGCTGCGCCGAGCGCATCGGCCCCTCACGGCGCGCGCCCTCCTCCAAGCCTTGTTGCCCCGTATCCGTGCCGAGCGGGTGGGGACCCCCACCTATGGCCACGGGGTGGGAGAGAGCTGGCCCCGCCCCGCCGACACTGCCGCCGACTTGGTGGCCGAGTCCTTTGCCGCAATTTGCCGCCATGCCGGCGAGGACCGCAAGGAGGTCGACCGCCTTATCGTCGGGGAGGCGTCCCGGCGCCTTCGCACCGCCCGCCAGGCACAGCGCCGCTGGTGGGCCCGCACAGTGGCGCTGAGCGGCGTCTCGCCCGGGCCATGCTTGCCGGGAGGGCGGTGCGAGCTGACGAGCGCCCGCTCAGGGGCCGAATGGTTGGCCGGCGCGGTGGTGGAGGCGTTCCAGGCCGGCCGGCTGGAGCCTCAGCAGGCGGCACTGCTGTACGCCACCCTGGTGATGGGATTGCCTGCTAGCGAGGCGGGGCGCCGCCAGGCGATGGCGCCGAGGGCGGTCTACCACGCCCTCGAGAGCGCCGAAAAGGTGCTGCTGGCCGGCCTGCAGGACCGGGGGCGGGTGGCGTGACGGCGTCCCTGCCCGGTCTCGGCGGGGACCAGTGGCCTGCCCTTGCAGTGCTGGCGGCCGCGGGGGCGGCGCTGGTAGCTGCGGCGCTGTCACGTTCTCGCCGCTACCCGCGGGGTACGGCGGTGACGCCCGCGCTGCCGAGGCCTCGCCGAGGGGGGACAACCCTCTGGGGCCGTCCGTGGGCGTCCCCGCTCTCCGACGGCCGGGACCGCTTCGGCTTCGCCAGCTCCCGGCAGTTGCGAAAGGAGGCTTCGCTGGCGGCCGCCCGCCGGCGGGCGGCCCACACCCGGCCCTCGCTCGCCCGGAGGAGCAGGGCCTTAGCACCGAGCGAGGTCGGCTACCCGCTCGGGCGCTCGCACCCCGGGGGTGTCGCCCTGTGGCCGAGCTGGGAGGCGTCACTGCGCCTGGTGGCCCCGCCGGGAGAAGGCAAAACCTTCCGGGCCCTGGCCCCAGTGCTGCGCCAGCACCCCGGGCCGGCCCTGGCCACCTCGACCAAGGCCGACCTCTACGAGCTCACGGCGCTGGCGCGCGCTCGCCGGGGCCCGGTTTGCGCGATCGACCCGGACTTGCTCGCTCCGGCGGCCGCCCGTGCCCGCTGGTCGCCAGTGGCCGGCTGCGAGCGGAGCGAGGTGGCCGAACGCCGGGCAGCCGCCTTCGTCGCCGCCGCCGGCTCGGACGGGGACGCTCAGCATGGTTCGTTCTTCCGGGACTCGGCGCGCGATTTGCTCAAGGCTTACCTGCACGCTGCCGCGCTCGAAGGCCTCGACATCCGGGCTGTGCTCGACTGGTCGCGCCGGCCCGAAGAAACCGCGCCGGCGGAGGTACTGGGGTCCTCGCCGTTTGCGGCGGCCGGCTGGGTCGACCTCGTCGGCCTGCACACCACTGGGGCCCCCGAGACCACCTCCGGCGTGCTTCGCTACGTCGGGCGGGCGCTGTCATGCTTCAGCCACGAGGCGGTGGTCGAGCAGTGTTGCCCGTTGCCCGGCGACGAGCTGGACATAGAGCAGCTGCTTCGGGCTAACGGGACCGTCTACCTGTTGGGCAAGGGAACCCGGCTCGGTGCCATCGCCCCCCTCATGACCGCCTTTGCCGACGAGGTGTTCGATTGTGCCGAGCGCCTGGCGGCCCGGATGCCCTGCCGCCGGCTCGACCCGCCGTTGCTGGGGTTGCTGGACGAGGCGCCGAGCATCGCCCCCGTGCCGAGCCTGCCCGAGCTGCTAGGCGATGGCCGGGGCAGAGGGATCGTGGTGGTATACGCGATGCAGTCGTTCTCCCAAGCGGTGACGAGGTGGGGCAGGCAAAGGGCGGAGACGATGGGCAACGCCACCACGATCACGGCTGTCCTCGGGGGCCTCACGTCCTCTAGCGACCTGGCTGACCTGGAGCGCGTCTGCGGCCAGAGGCGAGTGAAGCGGGTGACGACGCACAGGGGGATCGCCGGCCCCAACGGCCGCGAGCAATCTCGGACCTTCGCTTGGGAGAGCGAGCCCGTCCTGCGGGCCGACCAGGTCCGTACCCTCCCGGCGGGCACCGCACTCCTGCTGTGGAGCAGGCTCCCGCCCGTGCTGGCCCGCCTGCCGCTGCTTTCGGAGCTCCCGGGCTGGGCCCTCGTCCGCGAGGAGGAGGCCGCTGCCCGGGATGCCAACGACCGTGCCCGCTCGCCAGCGAGCACGTTGGCGGGCCCTTTGGCGGCCCGCGCCGATGTATGAACCCATAGAAAGCAGGTGCTCGATGCAGAATTGCCCTCCTCCCTACCGGCCGTTCCGGGGCGCTGAGCCGCCTCATTTCGTGGAGCGGGCCGACGACGACAACCTCGGGGCCCAGGGGCTGGCGGCAGCCGCAGTCGCAGCTTGGGCGCGTGGCCCTGCCGACCCCCGGTTCCACCGCCTGGTGGTCTCGGCGCCGGCCATGGGCAAGAGCGCACTGCTGCGGGCCCTGGGCCGCCAGGCCGCGAAGCAACTGGGTTGGGCGGTGGCCCTCCACCGCTGCCAGCCCAAGGAGAGGGCGCTTGGCGGTGTCACCGCTGAGCTCCTGGCCAGCGTCCAGCACTTTTGGGCCGCCGATGCCGCCGCTATCGCCTCCGCGGTGCTCGCTGCCCGTGTCAACCCGGCGTGTTTATCCTCGCCAGGGGCGGAGCCTTCCTGGGACGAGCTCAGGCAATTGCTTGTGCTGGTGGGCTGCTTCGCTCGCAGGCGCTCTCGGGGCCTGTTGGTCGCCTTCGACGACGCCGACCGCTTGAGCGGGGGCGAGGTGGAGGCGATCGGTCACCTTGCCCGTGGTCTCGCCCGCGACGGTTTACCGGTGAGCGTGGTGCTCAGCGGGAGCCCGCAGTTGGCCGAGAGGTACCGGAGGGCCGGCAACTTCTCGGGCGTTGTTTGGCCTACCCACCTGGATTGCTTCGACGAGGCTGAAGCCCGCGAGGCCCTGGTCGTCCCGGCCAACGACCGTGGCGTAGACCTCGACGAGCAGGCGTTGGAGCTGCTGTGCGCGGTCGCCGGAGGCTCGCCGCTGGAGGTCCAGAGGCTCGGTTTCGCCGCCTGGTCGGCAGCGCGAGGCGCCGAGGTCATATCCGTGGCCCACGCCGAACAAGCGATAGACCTGGTCGCCCCTGAGCTGGCGGCGAAAGCGTCTTGAGGCCTGGGCCGGACGGCTGGACGAAGGTTGCCGCCGGTTGTTATGCCGCGAGGCGGAGCTCAGGGAGCACGACCCAGTGGTGGTCGTCTTCCATTAACAAAGCGCACCGGCCCCGTGCCGCCAATAGGCGTAGTAAGGTGCCGCGGGCTTCCCATTGGTTCAACTGTTGGGCAAGCCGCGTGGCCGACCGGCGGCCGCCGCAGCGCCAGGTGAGGGACACGTCGCTCGTCTCTATGTTACGCTGGTCGCCCGTCACGGGGTCCCTGCGTTGCCCGATGCCGCCCTTCAACTGGGTGAAAAGCTCCGGCCCGAGCACATAAACTGCGTTCACCTCGACAGCATCGAGGTCCAAGTAGAGGTCGGGGTCGCCGGGATGGGGCCTTTGCCTACCTGCGAAGCGCCGAAGGGCAGCGCCCGCCAACCGGCGGGGCCGCCGCGGCTCGGGCGACAGCAGATGGCGGTCACGCTGGCCAAGCCGCGTGGTGCCCCCATGCGCCGAAACCATTACCGAAACTACTAGCAGCCCGCCAGCGACGACGCCTACGGCCGGCCACGTCAAACCCTGCCCAGCCAAGTAGCCCCCGGCGACGAAACAGGCCATTGCTGCGACTATCGCCGACCAGTTCAAGATCAATTTGTTCTTCTGGCAGTCTGGTTCACCCCAACTGGGTGCTGTCGAGGCTGTCCGGCTTGGCAGTTGCATTTCAAAAAGGACATACCCAAAGACGCGCCTTTTGACAACCTGCCCGCGGCGGCAACTTTCGGGGTGGTCGCCGCCGCCACGGGCGAAGTCAGACGTTTTAGCCCTGCCCAGTTCAGAGGCCCAGCGCGGCGCTGCATGCGGGCCAGGAGCCCCACCCGTAGGCGGCTTGCAAGCGCTGGGCCGCTTGGTCCTGGATCCAGTAGGGGGCGAGGTCGGCCCGCCCGCTGTAGCCGAGCCCGGACCAAGTTGGCTGGGAGAACTGGTAGGCGCCGTAAAAGCCGTTGCCCGTGTTTTCCTGATAGTTGCCACCCGATTCGCACTGGCGCAGTTGGAGCCAGGCTCCGCCGGCGGGCGGGGGTTGGCCGCCGGGGGCGGCGGCTGCCGGCAGGGAGCCGGCGGGAGGCAGGTTAGTGGTCGAAGTGGTAGACGGGGCTGGGGTCGGCGGCGGGGTGGTGGAGCTCGTGGGGGCCTGGGACGAGGCCGGGAGGCGGGGCGCAGCCCGAAGGTGTGGCGCGGTCGGGAGCCGTAGCGTGGCGGGTCGAAGCGTAGTTGAGGGGCCGGACTTACTTGGAGTAGCAGAGGCCACTTTTTGTGGGCGCCCGGCCCCAGTGCCGCTAGAGACGCCGGTCGTGCCCGCCATCTGTTCGAGGACGGCCTTGCGGATGCCGTTGCCGACCGGAGGGCCGGCGCCGGGCCCGGGGCCCGTCGCCTGGGCCGCCAGGGCCGCCAGGCGCGTGCGGGCACGGGCCAACGTGGCCTGGAGTACCACGGCTTCTCGGAGGGCCCGCCCTCGGGCGTCAGCGGCCGTATGTGTGGCTCGGCGCTGCCTGAGCAGTCTCTGGTCGTAACGAGCGAGGGAGGTGGCCATGGCGGCTCGTTCCGACTGGAACTGCGCTAACGTCCCCGAGAGGTCGCCCACGGCCGCTCTCTCGTATGCCGCCTGGTCAGATTCGCTCACGAACCCTCCTGCAGAGACAGCGGCGGGGCTCGGGGCCTGCGCGGCGCCCGCGTATGACAGGAGCGCTTCTTGCCGCAAGAGCTCTTCGGTCTTTTGGTACTGGGCCCGGGCAACCCCGAGCGCCGTCCTCGAGGCTGAGACCTGGGCACGAAGATGGTTGGCTTTAGCCTTGTCGGCCTGATAGCGGGCGGTCCAAGTGTGCACCCGGGACGCCTGCCGGAGCTCCAGGGAGGTCAAGGCAGCCACCCGGGCCTGGGCGGAGTGGAGCCGGCTGGCGGAGGCGGGGGAGGCTAGAGCGCCCATCCCTGCCACGGCTGCCGCTAGGCCGGCCAAGACAACACCGACGCTCCTGGCGGTGCCGGTGCTCGTAGCCAACCGCGGCACCCCAGCTGCCCCTCTGGGCTGGTGGCACGCCACGACGCCCGGCCAGGTTAGCTGGCCAGCCCGCCGGAGTGCCAGCCCCAGTTACCGGAACGGCCAAAAGTCCTGGCCAGGTCGCAGAAGACGTGCGTTACGGTTCGGGCTGCGCTGAGTCAGGGGGCCAGACGAGCCCGCTCGATAGGGGCCCGGCCAAGATGATCCCGCTCGGTCAGGGCCCCGGCCAGATGAGCCGGCGCCCTGAGTAGATGGCTTTTACGTAGTGGCCGTCGACTATGTCCGCCAAGTCGACGTGGGCTTTGATGAGGTGGTACTTCAAGAGCAGGTGGTAGTCCGGCTCCCATTGAGCGACGCCTTCGTACCCGACGCCGTGGCCGGGTAGCAAGGTGTCCTCCACTATGCCTGACTCGACCTCCCAACGTTGCGTGTTTTGGCGCACCTGGTACCCGGCCTGGTACTTGGCCGCCTCCTCGACACAGCTCTTGGCGTGGGCACGGCAGTAACGGAAGGCTTCGAAGGTGGCGCGCAGGAAGTCTTCCACCGCGCGGGGATGGGCGTCGGCCCACGCCCGGTTGACGTCGAGCACGTTGAACGCACCCTTGATACCAAAACTGCCCGGGTCCCATTCACGGACCCGGTAGCCCTCGTCTCGCAGCTCGATGGGCTCGTTTGACCTGTAGGCGGTGATGGCCTGGACCTGGCCGCGAGGCAGGACGTTCGGGTCGGAGTGGAGCGCTACCTCTTTGAGCGACGCCATGTTTACGCCCGCTTTCTCCAGCATGGCCGTTATGTCGGGCGGCATGGCGTTTTCGTACCCGATCGTCTTGCCGTCGAGTTGGCGCAGGTTGGTGACCGCCCGCATCGTGACGAGCGTGTCGATGGTTGTGTTGCCGTAGGTGGCAATGGCGTCGACGGGGATGCTCGGGCTGCCGGCCACGTCGGTGATGCCGTCCGACGGGGAGCCCAGTTCGGTCACCGTGGCCTTGCCGCCCGCCACCAACTGTCCCGAGGCCGCCGGGTTGCCCGTGCCCGGCGTCAGCTTCACGGTCAAGCACATGGCCTTGTAATAGCCTCGAGACTTGGCGACGATGGGGTCGAGTATCCCTACTGAAGCCTCCCAGCCGTAACCCGTCAGGTAGTCGATGGGGCCGGCAGCACGGTTGGCGGCGCAACGGGATCTGCTGACCAGCGGTCCCGTGGGAGTGGCGGACGGGCGGGCGTCCCCGCAGGCGCTGAGCAGGCCCGCCCCCACCACAACGGCGACGGCGAAGTTGCTCATCGCTGTCCTGGCTTTTTGCATAGACGGGCAGTACCCTACCGGCTTCGAGGAGAGGCGGCGGCGCGCTCCCAGTCGTCCAGTCGTCTAGCGGAAGCCACGCCAGCGCAGTACCCGGTCTTCGACGACGACGACCGCACCGGTGAGGACCAGGCCGAACGCGGCCAGGGTGACGATGCCGGCCCAGGCATAACCGAGCTGCCCGTCGTAAGACCACTGGTCGATGTAGTAGCCGAGCCCGATGCCAGGGCCCGTCGTCACCATCTCGGCGATGGCGGCGCCCACCAGGGACAGAGGTACCACTACCCGGGCCGCCGCGAACAGGTAAGGCAGGCTGGAGGGTAATTGGAGGCGCCACAGCGTCTCCCACCGGGAGGCGCACAGGCTCTGGAACACCTCCACCGCGCCGGGGTCAGCGGAGCGCAGACCGGCCATAGCGTTGATGAGGGCGGGGAAGAAGGTGATCACCGCGGTCACCACGGGCCGGGGGGTGCGCCCGATGCCGAACGCCTCGCCCAGCGCAGGCGCGATCGCTATCACCGGCGTCACGTTGAGCACTACTGCGAGGGGGAGCACGGCCCGGGTAACGAGGCGTGACTGGTTCATGGCCATCGCGAGAAGCAGGGCCGCGCAATAGCTGACGGCCACGCCGGGGAGCGCCTCTACCAGGGTGGCGGCACCGTTGCGCAGCAGGGTGCCCGGGTGGTCGAAGATCACGCTCCAGACCGCCCCGACGGTAGGCAGGGCGAACCGCTCATTGAGGGCCACCGCCTGCCAGACCACGACCAGGAGACCGAAAGCGACTACCGGTGGGACCCAGGTGGCGGCCCGGAGGGGTTCAAACGCCCGCCGCACCGAAGGCCTCCCGCAACCGGCCCCGCAGTTCGGCGGTGAGCCGGTGGAAGCCGGCCGTGTCCTCGACCCCTTCCGGGCGGGGACGGGGCAGGGTTATCTCGAGGGGAGCCGTCACTTTCCCGTCCCCCAGCACGGCGACCTCGTCCGAGAGCATGACTGCCTCAGTCACCGAATGTGTCACGAAGACGACGGTGGGCCGTTCTGCCTGCCAGAGCTCCAAGAGGAGGTGGCCTACGTGCTCACGGGTCATCTCGTCGAGAGCGCCGAAGGGCTCGTCCATGAGCAGCAGCCTCGGTGCAAATGCAAATGCACGGGCTACCGCCACTCTTTGGCGCATCCCGCCCGAGAGCTGGGCCGGGAGGAGATCTCTCGCAGTGGCGAGGCCCAAGCGGGACAGGATTTGCCCGGGGTCACGGGGTTCGCATGTAGCGCGCCGGTTGAGCTGGAGGGGGAGCCGCACATTCTCGAGCACGGTGCGCCAAGGCAGCAGGGCCGGCGACTGGGGGACCCACCCGAGGTGTTTGGCGCGGCTGGCTTGTGCCGGGGGTTCGCCGAACACCGAGACAGTGCCCGAGTCAGGTGGGAGCAGCCCCGCCAGGACGCGCAGCAAGGTCGTCTTGCCGGCCCCGCTGGGCCCGATGACGGTGAAGAAGCTGCCTCGGCCGATCGCCAGGTCGACCCCGTCAAGCGCCGGCCGGGCCATGGCCGAGAACCTCTTGGTGACCCCGGTGAGCTCGATTCGGTCGGTGGCACCCGCCAAGTTGTCTCCCGCCTGTCGGTGGGCAGGTGGACCGGCGGCGGCTGGCATGGCAAACCGCACGCTATGGGCCTGGGCCGCCCAAGCTCAACCACGCTCGAGTGGGCAGGTTCCGCCGGCGTGGCGTCCCGAGGCCTTCAAAGCCAGCTTTCATGGTGGTCCGGCGGCTTGTCAGTGTAGCTGGGTGTAGGCGCCGTCGGCACCGGAAGCCAGGGCGGCCACGACGAGCACAAGCATGACGAGCGCGAAGATGAAGTCGGCCTTTCGGGTTACTAACGCGTAGATGCCGAGGACCTGGGCTACGACCAGGAAGGCGCCGGCGACGTAGAACGGTGTCACCTGCGCCTAGGCTCCATTTGCGGGGGAGCTCTCAGCGTCCACTCTTGCCGGCTCGGCCCGGAAGCGCATGCGCGAAGATTAGCCGGCCCCGGGGCTCCGCGGCCATCCTTACCCGGCCCGGCGCCCGACCGAGACTAGTTTGACGGGGCGGATGATGAGCCTTTCCGAGGTAAGGATATTGCCCGCCGCCGACGGCAGGGACGTGGCCCTGGGGCCTCTCCGGGGCGTCGTCGCCCGGGGCGAGGGCTTCCCTCAGTTACCTCCGTTGCCGCGGCCGGCCTTCGAAGACGTCTGGGCCCGGCCGGGCCGAGATGCCCTCATCTACTGGCGCCAGGTCCCATGAGCGGGCGGGACGGCGGGGCGAGGGCGGCCGGGGCTGGGGGGACGGCCGGCGTCGCCGGCGTGCTATTGACCGGAGGGGGCAGCAAGCGGATGGGGTTCGACAAATCTCTCATGAGGGTGGCGGGATTGCCCAACGCGGTCCGCCTCGCCCAAGTGCTCGGCCAGGTGGCGAGCCCGGTGGTCGAGGTGGGGCCGGGCCGCACAGACCTGCCAGCGGCAGCCGAGCGGCCCCAGGGGTCGGGCCCGCTGGCCGCTTTGGCCGCCGGCGCCACCTTCTTGTGTCGTCGGGGTAGCCGCCTTCCGGTGGTCGTCGTGGCATGCGATATGCCGTTCCTGAGCGCCACCACCCTGGGTTTCATTGCCGGCTACCCGGGGGGGTTGTCTGTCGTCCCCCTCGTGGGTGGCAGCTTGCAGCCTCTGTGCGCCCGCTGGTCCCAGGGCGACCTGCAATTGGCCGCCGAGCTCGTTGAGGCGGGAGAGCGTTCGATGAAGGCGCTTCTGGGGAGGGCCGATTTCGTGGCGCTGGGCCCTGATCGGTGGCCAGGCTGGATGGTCGAAGATGCATTCGTGGACCTCGACACGCCCGAGGACCTGGAAACCTGGAGCCTCCGCCGCCATTGGTAACCCGCCGGCACGGCTGGGGCTTATACCGGCACGGCGGGGGACGGCCACCGGGAGGAGCCCTCTGGAGCCGGCTGGGCCTCGTCCCGGGGGAGCGTTATGAGGACCTGAGTGCCGCCGCCCGCCCTATTGGTCACTTCGATGAAGCCCCCGTGAGAGCTCACGGCCCGCTTGACGATGGACAGGCCCAGGCCGGATCCGGGCATAGAGCGAGCCGACGGCGCCCGGTAGAAGCGGTCGAAGATATGGGGCAGGTCCTGTGGCCCGATGCCGGGGCCCTGATCGGTGACGGTGAGGCGCCAGGTGTCGCCAGCCTCCAACAACACCCCGACGTGACCGCCCGAGGGGCTCCACTTGGCGGCGTTGTCGAGCACGTTCATCACTGCCCGCTCCAGCATGGCGGGGTGGGCACGCACCTGCCCCGGTTGCAGCGAGACGTCGAAGTGGACGGACATGGCCCTGCGCTGGGCGCGCTCCACCGCTCGTTCCAGGATCCCGTCGAAGGCCACCAGTTCGGGCTCGACGTCCGGGCGCTCGTCTTCGGCCGCCAGGTCGACTAGGTCCCCCACCAACGTGGTGAGCTCCTGAAGTTGAGCCTCCACGTCGGCCAGCAGTTCGTCACGGTCTGGGCCGGCCAGGTCTTTAGCTTTCATGAGGAACTCGATGTTCGTGCGCAAACTTGTGAGGGGGGTCCGCAGCTCGTGTCCTGCGTCGCTCACCAACTGGGCTTGCTGTTGCCTGGAGGCGGAGAGCGCCGCCAACATGGCATTGAAGCTGCGAGCCAGCCGTCCGAGCTCGTCGTTACCCGTATTGTCGATGCCGGCCGTGAGATCCTGGGTCTCCGCCACATGCTCGGCCGCCTCCGTGAGGTCCTCCACCGGTCCCATGCTCGCCTTGCCGACCGCCCATCCCATGGTGGCGGCAAGGGCCACGCCGCCCAGGGCGACGAGGATCAGGACTAAGCGCAGGTAGGCCAATGTGTTGTCAACGCCCGAGAGCGGATAGCCGACCTGCACCACCACTCCCGGGAACTGCGTGGGGACGCTGGCAAGAAGGAAGCGTTGCCCGTTCTTGGCCGTGACCGTCTCGATGGGAGCGTTGCCGTTGGGCCCGTCCTGCATAGCTTGCCTGGCGCCGGGGGTGAGCGGGAAGAGGCGCCTGTCCGACGGGGAGATGGCTTGCGTCGGGGTGATCAGCTGGACGGAGTCGCCGGTCCGGTCCTGAAAGGCGATGAGATCGTTCGAATCGTAACTGGGGCCGACCGGGCCCATGTGGATGAGACCGGGCGCTGAACCAAGGGAGCTTTGCAAGGTCGAGCTAGCCTGCTGCTCCATTTGGCGGCTGACCGCGAAGTAAGAGACGAGGGCGGCCAGGGCTACAGCAAGGCCCACCGCCATGGCCACCAACGCGCTCAAGCGCGCCCGGAAGTTGATCTGGCGCAGCCAGGCCAAACGGGGCTCGCCCTGCTCGCCTGGTTGCCCTTGTTGCTCTGCCGGTCCATTGGCTGGGGCCATCGCTTCATCCGACGCTCCCAGGCCCGCCGGCGATGCGGGCGTGACCACGGGCGCCGGAGCAGGGGGCGTGAGCGCACCTGCCGTCGCCTCGCGGGCACCGGCCGCCGCTTCTATCACCCCCTCATCTCCGCCGGCAGCCGCATCACGTAGCCAACACCCCGGACCGTGTGGATGAGGCGCGTTTCGCCCTCTGCTTCTGTCTTGCGCCGCAGGTAGCCGATATACACCTCGAGGCTGTTGGAGTTGAGGCCGAAGTCGTAGCCCCAAACGCGGTCGAAGATCACCTCTCGGGGCAGGACCTGCTTAGGGTTGCGCAAGAACAGTTCGAGCAGCAGGAACTCGGTGCGGGTGAGCTCGATCAGCCTCGTCCCCCGGCGCACCTCCCGGGTGCCCGGGTCGAGCGAGAGGTCGGCGAAGCGGAGCACCTCGTTGTCCGCCGTAGGGGCCGAGCGGCGCATGAGTGCACGTAGGCGAGCGAGCAGCTCTTCCAGGGCGAACGGCTTGACCAGGTAGTCGTCGGCGCCGGCGTCGAGGCCCTCGACCCTTTCGTTGACCGAGGCCTTGGCCGTCAGCATGAGGACCGGCGTCCTGTCCCCGGCGGCCCGGAGGCGCCGGCACATCTCGAGGCCGCCGAGACGGGGCATTGCAATGTCGAGGACGATGGCGTCCGCTGGGCGCTCGGCGTGGGCGGCGAGCCCGGCCATGCCGTCTTCGGCCAGCTCTGCCGCGTAACCCTCGAAGCGTAGGGCGCGTTCCAACGCCTGGCGGACGGCCGGCTCGTCGTCTACAACTAGGACTTTCATGGCACAGATCTCATTGCGGGTCTCATGGCGCGCAGCTCCAGGCTTCTCAGTCTGGCCCGCCCGTATAAGAGCGCGCTGAACACGGTATTGAAATTAGGTCGCGGCCGGCGGGTCGCAAAGGCGCGTCGCGGGTAGCTTCGGCTCGAGCCCGCCGGTCGCAAAGGCGCGCCGGAGCTAACTTGGGCTCATGCCTCAGTACCTGGTCGAACGGCGGCTTACGGAGATCTCCAAGCGGCTGCGCAAGGCCAGGGACGAGCTGGCCGTGGCCGACGAGCAGCTGAGCGCCCTGGCGGAGGCGGCCGACGAGGCGAGGTTACGTTCGCTTGTCTCCGAGACTCCGCTCGCGGCGCATGAGAGCCAGGAGGCGCAGCGCCACGCCGAGGCGATGGCAGGGGCGCGTGACAGCCTGGCCCACCAAGTGAAGCGGCTCGAGACCGAATTGAACGGCCTCTTGGACAAGCTGCTCCCCGGCGGCGGGGTTTGACCGCCTGTACCCACCTGCCGCCAGTCCAGGCCGTCAAGTATCCTTTCGGCGGGCCCCGTACCACGCCAACGCGCGGGCTTACCAGCGGGTGGGAGGAGAAGGGCAGGAAAGGACCGAGTGAGCGCACGAGTGGTCATAGCGGAGGACGAAGCCCTGATACGGCTCGACCTGAGGGAGACCCTCGAAGAAGAGGGTTACGAGGTCGTAGGCGAAACCGGGCGAGGGGACGAGGTGGTCCAACTCGTCCGCCAGCACCGGCCTGATCTCGCCATACTCGACATCAAGATGCCGGGCGAGGACGGGCTGACCGTAGCGGCGGCCATCAGTGCCGAGCGCCTCGCTGCGGTCTTGGTGCTCACCGCTTTCTCCCAGCGAGAACTGGTCGACCGCGCCCGTGAGGCGGGCGCCCTCGCATACCTCGTGAAGCCTTTCCAACGCAACGACCTTGTCCCCGCCATGGAGCTCGCCATGGGCCGCTTCGAGGAGATGAAAGCCCTCGAAGAGG
>JBOGGK010000218.1:0-8189 GCA_050744045.1 Acidimicrobiales bacterium
CCTCTATTCGGTAGCCATGGCCATCGACTCCGTGGAGGTCGGCTGCGATTTGGAGGTGGGCGGCGTCGACCAGTACCTCAACATGCAGATGTGCCGCCGGGTGATGGAGATATGCGGGCAGGCCCCCGAAGTGGTGGCCGTCGTCGCCCTCATCGAGGGGACCGACGGTACGGGGGCAAAGATGAGCAAGTCAGGGGGGAACTACGTCCCCCTTACTGCCGGGGCGGGCGAGATCTTCGGCAAGCTCATGTCGGTGCCTGACCGGCTCACCGAGCCTTACCTGAAGGCCTTGTCCGAGTGGTCCGACGTCGAACTGGCCGCCGCCGCCGGCCGGTTGTCCGATGGCTCCCTCCACCCCATGGACCTGAAGAAGATCCTGGCCGGGGAGGTCACGGCTGCGCTGCATGGCGTTGAGGCCGCCATGAGGGCGAGGGAGGAGTTCGTGGCCCGCTTCTCCACCCACCGCTTCGACGAGATGGAGGACCTGCCGGTGGTGTCGGACCTTTCCCGGGCCGCGTTGGACACGGTAAAGGCCCTAGGTTTCGCGGCCAGCAACGGCGAGGTGCGCCGGCTGGCGGGCCAGGGCGCCTTGCGGCTCGTGGTCGAGCGGGACGGAGACGGTGCCCAGGAGGAGTTCGTGCTCGGCGTCGACGAGGCTCGCCAACCACTGAGCTCCGTGGTGGAAGCCAAGTGGGGCGGCTCAGGCGGGACGCTCTACCTGAAACTGGGGCGTAAGTTGGCGAGGGTGGCGCCCGACCGGCCGCCGGACCGCAGCTAAACGCGCAAAGCCCCCCGGCAAGTGGGGGGGTTTTCGCGCAGTTGTGAACGCCGACCGCCGAGCTTTCTGCAGTTGCCGCCGGAATACGCGCGTAGTCTTACATAAGCTCCGGCCCACTGAGGGAAAAACGTAGCTAACGGCACAAAACGCCCCCCCGATGCCGGGGGTTTTGTACCATCTTGCTACACTGGCGCCCCTCGGACCACATCACGGTCTTCGCCCGAGCCATAGCGAGCCGTAGGACTGACGGCGCGCCTGGCCCGCCTAGAGCCGCGGCCGGCGCAGGGCGGCTACCACCATGAGGTCGATGGCGGCGAACAGCGCGCCGACGGCGATGAGGCCGAACTCGAGCTTGTCCGGCTGCACGATGAAGATGGGGACCACGATCAGGAACGCCGCGATGGCGAGCACGAAGAGGTGCTGCAGGGCCTCGTCCCGGCCCAGTGGTCTCATGGCCATACCCGAGCAGGTTAGCAGTTAGCGGCTAGAGGCGCTCGACGCCGAGCGGGCGCAGCCCCGGCTCGCCGCGGCGGTCGGACTCATCGAGGTCGACCCCGGCCACGATCGCCCAGTCGTGGTCGCCAGTGGGGTCGTCGAGCACTTGGCGCACTCTCCAGTGCCGGCCGCTTTCCTCGACCTGCCACAGCAGCGGGCCGCGGGCAGCCGCGCCGGTGCCGATCCCGGCGTGTTCGCCGAAGTAGGCGTCGAAGGCGCTTCGCCAGCGGGTCGCGTCCCACCCGGCGTCCTCGTCGAGCTGGCCGAGGGCTGCCCAGTCCCGCTTGGCGGCCAGTTCCACCCGCCGGAAGCAGGCGTTGCGCACCATGACGGCAAAGGCGCGGGTGTTGGCGGTCAACGGCGGGCCGCCAGCCCCCGGCCGGGCCATTGGAGGGCCGGCCCCGGGCCGCACGCCGCGAGCCAGCGCCTCTTGGACCAGCTCTGGGTCGCTGAGCAGCTCCCACTCGTCGAGCAGGCTGGAGTCCACCTGGCGCACCATTTCCCCCAACCACTCGGTGACGTCTCGGAGCGGGGGGGTCTTGGCATCCTCGGGGACGTTCTGGGTGAGCGCCTTGTAGGCGTCCGAGAGGTACCTGAGCAGCAAACCCTCGGAACGGCCGAGCCCGTAGTGAGCCACGTACTCGGCGAAGCCCATGGAACGTTCGTAGATGTCCCGCACCACCGATTTCGGGTGCACGTCGTAGTCGGCCGCCCAGGGATGGCGCACGCGGTAGGTGTCGAATACCTCGTAGAGGAGCCCGGCCAACGGTTTGGGGTGCTCGAGCTCCCGCAGCACCTCCATGCGGTCCTCGTACTCGACGCCCTCTTCCTTCAAGCGGGCGAGCGTCTCGGCCCGCCGCCTTTCGAGCTGGGCGACCAGGACGGGCCGGGGGTCTTCGAGAGTGGACTCGACCACGGACACCACGTCCATCTCCCAGTCGGGGGAGCCAGGGACCAGCCGCGGGAGGGCTTCGAGGACCAGGAGGCTGAGCGGTTGGTTGAGGGCGAAGTCTTCTTGCAGGTCGACGGTCACCCGCACCCGGCGGCCCTTTTCGTCGGGCTCGTCGAGGCGCTCGAGCACCCCCGAGGCGAGGAGGGAACGGTACAGGGCGATAGCGGCGCGGATGTGGCGCCGCATGGCCGGCTTGGCTTCGTCGTTGTCGATCAGGAGACGCTTCATGGCGGCGCAGCCGTCGCCCGGGCGGTCGAGGACCTGGAGCAGCATGGCGTTGGTGACCCTGAAGCTGGACACGAGCGGCTCGGGCGGGGAGGAGACGAGGCGGTTGAACGTGCCCTCGTCCCAGTTGACGAAGCCCTTTGGCGGCTTGGCTTTCACCAGCTTGCGCAACCTGGCCGGGTCGTTGCCGGCCCGGGCCGCCGCTTTGGCATTTTCGGCTACGTGCTCGGGCGCCTGGACGACAACGCTGCCCGCCGAGTCCCAGCCCGCCCGCCCCGCCCGACCGGCCATCTGGTGGAACTCGCGCGCCGACAGCAACCGGCTCACGTTGCCGTCGTACTTGGACAGCGCGGTGAAAAGCACCGTCCTAATGGGCACGTTTATCCCCACGCCCAGCGTGTCGGTGCCGCACACGACCTTCAGCAGGCCCTGCTGGCAGAGGCGCTCCACCAGGCGGCGGTACTTCGGCAGCATGCCGGCGTGGTGTACGCCGACGCCGTGGTGGACCAGGCGGGACAGGGCCTGGCCGAAGCCGCGGCCGAAACGGAAACCGGCGATGGCCCTGGCGATCTCCTCGCGCTCGGCCCGGGACGAGATGCCGGCGCTGGTGAGAGCTTGGGCCCGCTCGACCGCTGACTTCTGGGTGAAATGGACGGCGTATACCGGGGCCAGGCCCCCGGCGACCAGTTCGTTGATCGTGTCGTGCACGAGTGTGCGGGCGTAATGGTAATCCAGGGGCACTGGCCTTTGGGCCGAGGCGACGACGGTCGTGTGCCGGCCGGTGCGGCGGTCGAGGTCGGCCACGAAACGCGAGACGTCTCCCAATGTGGCCGACATGAGCACGAACTGCGCCCTGGGCAGCTCTATTAGCGGCACCTGCCAAGCCCAGCCCCGGTCGGGGTCGGCATAGAAATGGAACTCGTCCATCACCACCTGGTCGACCGGTGCCCCTTCGCCCTCCCTCAGGGCGAGGTTGGCCAGCACCTCGGCCGTGCAGCAGATCACGGGGGCGTCAGGATTGATCGAGGCGTCGCCTGTCAGCATGCCGACGTTGGCGGTGCCGAGCTCGCCGCAGAGGTCGAAGAACTTCTCCGAAACGAGCGCTTTTATCGGGGCGCTGTACCACGAGCGCCGGCCTGCAGCCAGCGTCCCGAGGTGCGCCCCCAGTGCCACCAGGCTCTTGCCCGACCCCGTGGGCGTGGCGACGATCACGTGCTCGCCGGCCAGGACCGACAAAAGAGCCTCCTCTTGTGCCGGGTAGAGGTGGAGGCCCCGCTCGCCGGCCCAGGCGGTGAACGCCTCCAGCACGGCGTCGGCGGTGCTGTCCTCACCGGTGCCGCCGCCGGTACGGAGGTTGGCGGTACGGGGGTTGGCAGCACGGGGGTTGGCAGCACGGGGGTTGGCAGCACGGAGGGTGGCAGCACGGAGCTGCCCGAGCAGGTTAGTCATGGCGCCCTTCGGCGCCGGGGGCGGGTCAGAGGCACCGACCTGCCCCTGGGCCGGGGACGCCGCGCCCGGGACTCTACACCCGGGATATCCCCACGCCCCCCCGGGTAGCGGCGCCGTAGCGCTGCTTTTCTCGCTCCAGGTCGAGGCGGCCGACCGTAGAGCGGGCGGCGATTGCCGCCTCGTCCAGCATGGCGGCGGGCACGATCCAGGCCACCTCGAACTCGAGCCCGTCGGGGTCCTTCCCGTAGAGGCTCTTGGTCGTCCCGTGGTCGCTCGCTCCCGCCAGCGCACCGCTTTGGCGCAGGCGGGAGGCCAGCTCCTCGAGGTCAGAGAGCGTGTCTACCTCCCAGGCCAGGTGGTAGAGGCCGACGCTGTCCCGTCCGGCACGCGACAGCCCTGCCCCGGGGCCCACCGAGAACAGACCGATGTCGTGGTCGTTGGTCGAGCCCGGGGCCCGCATGAACACGGCGCCCGGGAGCCCCATGGGGAGCCGTTCGAAACCGAGCACACGCTCGTAGAAGGCTGCCGTTACCTCGGCGTCGCGCACGTAGAGGACGGCGTGGTTGAGGCGCGCGACTGGCATGGCACAGTTGTACCTCCGCTAAGGTCGGTCTTGTCATGGATTGTCGGTCTCGTGATGGGTAGACGCCACAGCGTGGTCGTAGCCGGCGTTGTCACCGTCTGCCTGGCCCTGGGCGGCTGCGGGGTGGGAGTTGCCGCCGGGGGCGAGAACGCGGCCACTAACCCGGCCACAGGGATCTGGGTCTCGCCTACGGTCGGGGGTGCCAACGTCTCGGGCCACCCGAACCACCACGTCGGTTACACGCTGCCGTCGAACAAGCCGCCGGCGCGGCTGCCGGCGGGCCTCATGGCCACCAAGTCGGCGCTGCAATCGGCGGTGAGCGGGGGCTGCTGGGAGGACTCGCACCAGGGGAACCGTTATGGCGCCTATGACCAGCTGTTCTGGTGGCAGGGCCAGTGCGGCGACACGATCGTCCAGATGACGGTCGAGCTCTACCCGACGGCCAGGGCAGCGGCGGCCCAGGCGCACCACCCCGCCAACAGCGACCTGCTGGGCTACCACGGGGCCACCCGGGCCCGGCTGGCCCGTTACTACTCGACCGACAGCGCCCTACTCGCCCGCTACCGGGACGGTGCCGTCATCGTCAACGTCTACAACAACGCCCCCCTCTCCGTGCTATCGCAGGTGAACTCGGTCAAGGGCCTGGTGCCCGTCGCATCGTACGGCAGTCCGCGTTAGCTCTAGTGCCCAAGCCCGGCCCTGGGCAGCGAAGGGACTGCCGTTACCTCGGCCGCCTTGCGTGGGGCTCCGGGCGAGGGCTTGTCCGGGCGCGACTGCGAGCTTGGTTGTCGCCGTATGCGCCCGTACCCACAACGGCGGGCGCCGATCTCCGCGGTTAACCGGAGCAGGGCCAGCAAGCCCAGTGGGAGACCGATGAGCAGGAGCGCCGGGTCCAAGAGGCCGAGCAGGGTCGTACCGGCCACCTCGAGGAGGAACAAGGGGCCAGTGACGAACAGGTTGGACAGTGCCAGCCGCACGCAGAAGGTCCACAACTCGGGCACCGGCACTGTGGGGTAACGTACGCCCATCAGGAGAACGTAACCGATGCTGGTCAGGGCGATCAGCAGGGTGACGGCCCCGAAACCTAGGCAGACCCAGCCCATGCCCGGGCCGCCTCGCGCGAAGTAGTGCACCTCCTCGAGAGCGGTCGCCGCCACGAGCAGGGGGACGCCGGTGGCGAGGGTGACCCTCAGCCGGTTAGCCGAGCGGAGCGCGCCCAGGAACTCGCGCACCACGCGGTCTTCTCCTTCAGCACGCCACCGCTCGAGAGCAACGGTAGCGGCGTGGAGAGCCAAAGGAATGGTCACAAGGGGTAGGCAGGTGATGAGCAGCGCCAGGCTCAGCGACAGGAAGTTGAAGTACGTCGCCAAGGCGGCAACGACCCGGCTCCGGAAAAGGTCGATGGTACGTGGCCCAGCCTGACTGGAGGAGGGGCCGGTGCCGAGGAGTCGTTGGCCGCTGGCGGTGGGTGCGATCACCCCTTGACCCCGGTGCCCTGGATGGCGATGCCCTCGATAAAGGTCCGCTGGGCAAAGAAGAAAAGGATGATGATCGGAGCTGTGGCCGCGGTCGCGGCCGCCATGACCCATGGCCAGTTCGTCGTATAAGTCCCAAGGACCAGGGCTAGGCCAAGCGAGAGCGGGTACCACACCTGATTGTTGACGTAGACGAGTGGCCCTATATAGTCGTTCCAACAGTAGATGAACTGGAACAGGATGACTGTAGCTATGGCCGGCTTGGCCAGAGGCAAGATTATGCGGCTGTAGATGTAAAATTCGTTGGCCCCGTCCACTCGAGCGGCGTCGGAGAGAGGTTCGGGGATCGTCATGAAAAACTGGCGGAGAAGGAAAGTGCTAAAGACCGAGCTCCCGAAGAAAGTCGGGATCATGAGCGGGAGGTACCAGCCCACCATGTGGAACCTCTTGTAGAGCACGAAAAGGGGGATCAGGGTGGCGAAGAACGGGACTAGGAGCGTGCTTACCATAACCTGGAAGAGGACGTCCCGGCCCCTCCACTTGAGGCGTGAGAAGCCGTAAGCGACCAGGCTGCTCGATATGCACACGCCCACGATGGTAACGGCAGCGTACATGAGCGTGTTGAGGAAGAACCTGTAAAAGGGCACGGCCGAGAGGACGTCCGGGTAGTTGCCCCAGACGAAGGGATGGGGCCACCAGACGACTGGCACATGCAGGGCCTGGGGGTTGGTCTTCAACGAGGTCAGCGCCATCCACAACAACGGGAAGCCGAGCAGAATGCTAACCACGATGAGCACCGCGTGCTTTGGTATGTTGCCCGTCCGGCCCCGGGACCGGCTAAGGCTCATTGGCATAGTAAACCCACCTCGATGATGACTTGAACAGGGCGAGCATGATCACGCCGCTAATCAGGAACAGGACAAAGGCCATGGCCGAGGAGTACCCTAGCTTGAGGTACTGGAACGCCTGCTGGTACAGGTATTGCACGTAAAACCAGGTGGAAGTGCCCGGGCCGCCAACGTCGGAGTTCTCGATCACCTGGGCCTGGGTGAAGTAGGAGACGCACAGGACGAGCTGAAGGATGACGTTGAAGAGGATGACGGGGCTGATCATGGGCAAGGTGATGTGCCTCAGCCTCTTCCACCTCCCCACGCCGTCGAGCGCTCCTACCTCGTACAGTTCCTGTGGGACGCTCTGAAGCCCGGCCAGGTAGATGACCATCGGCTGGCCGAGACCCCAAAGACCAAGCAGTATGAAGGACGGTTTGGACCACGCGATAGAGAAGAACCAGTTTGGGCCTGGCAGGTGGGCGTCCGTGAGCAGGTCGTTGACGACGCCGGATGCCGGGTTGAACATCCACACGAAAACCATGCAGGACGCCACCAATGGGACGATCGAAGGGATATAGAAGATCGTCCGGTATATTGCCCTCCCATTGACGCTCATGTTGAGGAGGAGGGCGAGCCCAAGGGCCGCGACCGTCGAAAGCGGCAGTTCTATGGCTGTGTAGTAGAACGTGTTGAACAGCGAGGTCCTGAACAACGGGTCGTTCAAAAGGTTGACGTAATTGGTGAGGCCTGTCCACTTGGCTGCCCCGACGCCGTTGAAGTTGGTGAGGCTGTAATAGGCGGTAGCGAAGAACGGGTAGGCGAAAAACACTAGGAAGCCGATTATCCAAGGACTGACGAACAACAGGCCGGCCCTCAGGAGCCTCCGTCGCCGCCGAGACCGCGCCCGCCGCAATGGGAGGACTAAGCCCTGTGACTGTGGCTTAGCGAGCGATGTGACTGGCTGCATCTGGAAGGGGCTCCTTGGCAAGAGCGGGAGGGGACAGCCCGTAGAGCTGCCCCCTCGTGCCGGGAGGACTGGGCCGCTGGTCGGCGCCCGAAGCTAGCCCTTGGCGTTGGCCTGCTGGTCGATGTACTTGAGCGCCTTTTCGGGCGTCATGATCTTCTGGAGCACGTCCGCGGTCGCGGTGTTCTCGGCGGTGAACAATTGCGACTGGGTCGGCGTCAGTGCCGGTGCCTGCGTGTAGGGGCTCGTCATCTCGGGCAGGAAGCCTGAGAGCCACGGGTTGGACTTCAACCATTTCTGGTAGGCGGGTGCCTTGGTCACAGATGGCCCGGCCGGCACCCAACCGCCCTTGGGGTCGATGGTCCCCATGAACTTCTCGTTGCGGTAGCCGGCGAGCCAGAAGATGAACTGGAACGCCTGCTTCGGGTGCGCAGAGCC
>JBOGGK010000219.1:0-3284 GCA_050744045.1 Acidimicrobiales bacterium
TCCGGGTAGGTCGTCCAGTAGGGCGCCGGCATCAGTACCTCGTCGCCGGGGTCGAGCAACGTGGCAAAGGCCTCCTCGACTGCGTGCTTGCCCCCGTTGGTCACCAGCACCTGGCCCGGGGCCACCATAAACCCGCTGTCGCGAGCGGTTTTCGCGGCGATCGCTTCCCTCAATTCGGGGAGGCCTGCCGCCGGTGTGTAGTGGTGGTTGCGCGGGTCCCGGCAGGCTTGCGCCGCCGCCTCGACGATGTGGGGAGGCGTCGGGAAATCCGGCTCACCGGCGCCGAAGCCGATGACGTCTTCCCCCGCTTTCTTCAAGGCTTTCGCCTTGGCATCGATGGCGAGGGTGGCGGACTCGGGAACGGCGGCAATGCGGGCAGAGACCCTCCGTGGAAGTAAACGTGAGCGAGACATCGCCCTCAATGCTCGCGCACGCGGCGCTCTAGCGCACCCGGGTAACGATGCCGAGGCGGCGGCTGCCCATCCCGGCTGGCCATCCCGACTGCCCAGGGCCAGGGCCGCTATCCTCGCTAAATGCTTGGCCTTCCGCCCATGCCTCGCCATGGCGGGGCCCGTGCCAAGCTTCCCGCTGGTGCTATCGCGCTCACTGCCGCGGCAGTGGGGGCTCTCCTGGGGTCTTTGGGACCAGTACGCCCGGCGGCGGCTCATGCCCAGGAGGTCGCCGGCAAGCAGGGAAGGCCTCGGGTGGCGGCCCAGGCCGGTGCTCACCAAGGCGGCGCTCACCAAGGCACCGCTCACCAGGCCAAACCGCCGACCGCCCCGCCCGCCAAGGCCGTGTTGCCCGAATCCCGGGCTTACGTGCTGGTCGACGTGAACACGGGCAATGTCATTGCCGGCTACCACGAGCGCCTGCGGGTCCCACCCGCGTCGCTCACCAAGGTCCTCACCGCCCTGGTGGCCGTCTCGTACTTGCGCCCCGACGCTCGCGTACCCGGCACGTCCCAGTCGGTCAAGGTTTACCCGAACCGGGTCGGCATCGAAAAGGGAGTCGCCTGGCCGCTGGGAGAGGTCCTCCAGTCGCTGCTCGTCCTGTCGGCGAACGATGCCGCCTATGCGATCGCCCAGCGGATCAGCGGCTCGCTCCGCGGTTTCGGCGCGGTTATGGACCGGGCTGGGTCCGGGATCGGAATGTCCGACCACCCGGTCTTCCGCGACCCTGCCGGCCTCGACGGCACCGAGGGAGTGGGCGGGGGCAACCTGGTCAGTGCCCGGGATCTTGCCATCGCGGGGAGGAACCTCTTGCACGTGCCGGAACTGGCGAAGATCGTGAGAGAAAAGAGCTACGACTTCGTGGACCCGACGGGGGCCCCCCACGACCTGCCCAGCATGAACTACCAGTTCCTGGCGGACTACCCGGGCGCGATCGGCATAAAGACGGGCCTGACCGACCGGGCCGGCTACTGCGTCATGGAGGCGGCGACGCGCCGCGGGCGCACGCTGCTGGCCGTCGTCATGAATGGCTACAACTCGACCCAGACCGCCATCGACCTGCTCAACGAAGGCTTCGCCACGCCCGTCCCCGCCGAGCCCGAAGTAGATCGCCTGCCCCCGGTGGCACTGCCGGCTCGTCCCGGCGTGGCCATCTCGCCGGCACGGGCGGGGGCAAACTCGCCGGCACGAGCGGGGGCAAAGCGCGGGTCTGAGGGCCGCAATTCCGGCGGCACCTCCCGCAGGCATACCGCCCTGGCGGCGCCCGGCACCGAGGTCAACGGTCGATCGCAGGCGGCGGTCGGGTCGTACCCCGGTGGCGGCGCCACCCCTGGCGGCCCCACCCCCGGCGGCCCCACCCCTGGCGGGCACAGGGTCGTGGCCACCTCGTCTCATCGCAGGACTTCCGAAGGCGGGCTCGGCCGGGTGGTGGGTTCCTGGCCTGGCCAGCTCCTGCTGCTCCTCTCGGCCCTGGGGGCGCTCCTGGCCCTGCGAGAGCTGGTGTACACAAGCCGGGCCCGCCGCCGCTCCCCCCAGCCGCCCGCCTACGGCCCGAAGACGGCAACGATCGCCAGCTTCCCGGGCAGCCGGCGCCGGCGCGAGCAATTGGTCGATTCGTACCGCCGCCACGAACGGCCCGGCAGCTACGGGGGAGCATCGCCGTACCCAGGCCGCCGCTGACGTGCACCACGACCGCATCAGTCCCACTGGCTAACCCGGCTGGGCCGCGCCCTCGCTGTTAGCCGGGCTGGGTCACTCTCTCGCTGCTCGTCAGTCGCTTCACCAGGCGCGACCCGAGGTCCCCACCCGCTTCCAGCACGACAGTGCAATTGGCGCCCGGCTCTGCAGTCACCCCCTTGTACATGCCTCGGAGGTCGCAAATGGTCGCCCCCCGCCCTGGCCCGTGGTTGGTGTCGACGGTGACCGCCACCGTCGCTGCCTTCCGGGGGGCAATGTCGCCCGCGGCTATTGCCGCTGCCAGGGCGTCGTGGCAGGCCGAGACCCGGCGCCCGAAAATCGAGAGGGAATGCTCGAAATAAAAGCCCAGGATCTCGGCGGCGAAGCGGGCCGCGGCTGAGCCGGCGCTCGCCAGCTCGAGGCGATGCGCATCGGTTACCAACTCCCTCATGGTGGCATCCAGGGGTACGAGTGTCGTTTCCCACGGTGCGCTCAGGACCGCTTGGGCCGCCTCGGGGTCGTGCCAGATATTGGCTTCGGCCGCCGGGGTGACATTGCCTGGCGCCAGCGCTGCGCCGCCCATGATGGTGGCTCCGGCCAGCAGCCTCGGTAGCTCGGGCTCCAGGCGCAAGGCGACAGCGACGTTGGTCAGCGGCCCGATGGCGAGCAGGCCCACCTCGCCGGGGCGCTGGCGAGCGGTCTGGACGATGAGCTCAGGGCCGCTCGAGGAGATGACCGTGCCGGCCGGCTCGGCCACCTCCACACCGCCGAGCCCGTTGCCGCCGTGGACATGCGTGCCGAGCACGGGGACCTCACCCGCAAGCGGGACCTCGCAGCCCTTGGCGACTGGTACTCCACCGGCCCGGCCGGCGACTTCGAGGACGCAAAGGGAATTGCGGGCCGCGGCGGCAGCCGAGACGTTGCCGAACACCGTAGTGATCCCGCAGACCTCGACCGAAGGGTCGGCCAGGAGGTACAAAAGGGCGACGGCATCGTCGACCCCGGTGTCACAGTCGACGAGCAGGGACCGCCTCTTGGCAACGGCCATGAGGCTCGACCTTACCGCCGTCGAGGCCGCCGCCCAGCGCCAACGCGCGCCAGCGTCGAGGCCGCCGCCCAGAGGCGCCAACGCGCGCCAGCGTCGAGGTCGCCAGCTCC
>JBOGGK010000220.1:0-2220 GCA_050744045.1 Acidimicrobiales bacterium
CCTCGCCACCGACCCCGCCCCCGCCCCCGCCGGCCGCGCCTGAGCCCGCCTCGAGCCCGGCGACGCCGGACGCCAAACGCCGCCCCCGCCACGGCGGCCAGCACGGAGGCCAGCATGGGGGCCAGCACGGGGGCCGCCAGCGATGAGGGTCGACCAGTACCTGCCGGGCTTCGCCCCCCACGACGCCATCGGCAACCACACCCTCCAGATCCGCCGGGTGCTGCGGGAGGCCGGCTACGACTCGGACATCTGGGCCGAGCACATCTTGGAACCTCTGGGCGAGGAGGCTCGTCCCTACCTGGAAGACACCCGGCGGGACAGGGACAGGGTCCTGCTCTTCCACACCTCGACCAGTTCGCCCATGAGTGCCTGGCTCGAGGCCAGGGCCGGCGCCGGCGAGCGCCTGATCGGCGACTACCACAACATCACCCCGGGGGCCTTCTTCGCCCGTTGGGAGCCCCACATCGCCACCGCCATGGAAGCCGCCCGCCAAGAGCTCGCCATGCTGGCCCCCCGCGTCGCCATGTCGTTCGCCGACTCGGGCTACAACGAGGCCGAGCTGGTGGAGCTCGGGTACCGCTCGACCCGGGTCTGCCCCCTGCTGGTGGACCTGGAGGAGTACCACCGGCGCCCCGACCCAGCGGCTCTGGACCGCCTGCGCCGCCGGCGGGAACGCCCCGGGGCCGGCGCCCAATGGCTCTTCGTCGGCCGGGTCGCCCCGAACAAGTGCCAGCACGACATCGTGGGCGCTTTCGCCGTGTACCGCCGTGTGTTCGACCCCGGGGCCCGGCTCACCCTGGTCGGCGGCGCCACCTCGCCCGGTTACCTCCACGCCGTAGAACGCCTGGCCGCCCAGCTCGGCCTCGGCGAGAGCCTGGAGATCCTCGGCCACGGGGTCCCCGGCGGGGAGCTGCTGGCCCACTGGGCGACGGCCGACGTGTTTGTCTGCCTGTCCGAGCACGAGGGGTTCAACGTCCCCGCCCTCGAGGCGATGGAGCTGGGGGTCCCGGTCGTCGCCTACGCCGCCGCCGCCGTCCCCGAGACCCTGGGCGGGGCCGGCGTGCTGCTGGCGGACAAGGACCCCCTCACCGTCGCAGAGGCCGTGGACCAGGCCTGCCGCCCGGGGCCCGGCCGGGACCGCCTGGTGGAGGCGGGCAAGCGGCGGGCGGCTGCCTTTTCCCTGGCCAATACCTCCAAACAGCTCCTCGCCGGCGTGGAGGCGTACCTGGCGGAGAGCGCTCCCTGAAGCTGGCGTTCGTACCTCCCCGGTTCGGCCACGGCGTGCTGGGCGGTTCGGAGGCCACCATGGCCGAAGCGGCTCTCGGGCTGGCCGGCCGGGGCCACGACGTCGAGGTCCTCACCACCTGCGCCGTAGACCACTACAGCTGGGCCAACGAGCTGCCCGCGGGGGTTTGCGAGGAAAGTGGCGTGCTGGTGCGGCGTTTCCCCGTCGTCAGGCACCCCAGCCGGGTGGCGTTGCGGGCGCAGTGGTCCATACAGTCGGGCCGCCTCCCCGACCTCGACGAACAGGTGAGCTGGCTCGGCTTCCAGTTCTCCTCCCCTGGGCTGTTCGAGCACCTGCTGCGCCGGGGCGAGAGCTATGACGCCGTCGTATTCTCCCCCTACATCTTCTGGACCACGGCCGCCTGCTTGCCCTTGGTGGCCGAACGGGCGGTCGTGATGCCGTGCCTGCACGACGAGGGGTACGCCCGCCTCGACGTCTTCCGGCCGGTCTTCGCCGCCCCCGCCGCCGTGTGGTTCCTCTCCGGGCCCGAGCACCACCTGGCCCATCGGCTGGGCCCCGTGGCCGCCCGCCACAGCGTGACCGGGGCAGGGGTACCGGTCCCCACCAGCTACGACCCGGCCGGCTTCATGGCCGGCCACGGCCTGGAGCGGCCCTTTGCGCTCGTGGCCGGGCGCCGGGAAGAGGGCAAGGGGACGCCGTGGCTGCTGCGTTCGTTCGCCGCCGCCGTCGCCGAGGCGGGGGCGGACCTCGACCTCGTCGTCATCGGCAAGGGGGGGCTCGGGGCGGTTCCCGAGGGGGTGGTGGACCTCGGTTTTGTCAGCGACGGCCAGCGCGACGACGCCTTCGCCGCTGCCACCGTGTATGTCCAACCGAGCCGGATGGAAAGCTTCTCGCGCACGGTCATGGAGGCCTGGTTGGCAGGGACGCCGGTGATCGCCCGGGCCGGGAGCGAGGTGGTGGAGTGGCACCTGGGC
>JBOGGK010000221.1:0-13314 GCA_050744045.1 Acidimicrobiales bacterium
TTGTCGGGGTCGCGGAACTGGAGTATGCAACCGTGGCCGACGTCCTTCACCGGTTCGTGGGTGACGCCGCGCTGGTCGAGCAGGGCTGCCGCCCGGTCGAGGTCATGACGGGAAGCGACCGCGAAGCTCAAGTGGTCCAGCCCGACGTGGTCCTCGTCGAAGCTACCTGTGGCCGAGGGGCGCAGCCCGAGCAGCGTACCGTCACCGAGGCGGTAGAGGACACCGCCGAAAAGGAACGCCAAGCGCTCCCGGGTAGCCGGGCCCGCGTCGGTGGGGACCTCGAAGGCGACTGGCCAAGCGAAGAGGTCTTCGTAGAAAGCACGCGACCGCGCGATGTCGGTAACGGTGAGGCGAACGTGCGAAAATGAGCTCGTGGTGATGGGCATGAGGCCATGATCGCGCGCCACCGCCTGGGGGGGACAACCGTGGCGCCGGCCTCCGGCCCGACGTCTGGCCGGGATGAATTTTTTCACAAGCCGCTATAATTACGGCGGCTGTCCTCTAGGCTCGTCCGTGCCCTGTGCCGGCAGGTGCCCACGGAGGAGGTCAGCATGGCCGGTGAGACCCTTAGCGAGGCGTTGGAGCGCGAGCACCGCGAGGTCGACCAGGGGACCGAGCGGTTCATGTCGTCACCTCGAGACGACAGCCAGGTCGCCGCTCTGGCCCAAGCCATCGAACAGCTACGCCGGCACATATACGTCGAGGAGGAGTTCTTGTTCCCTCCTTTGGGCAAAGGGGGGATGGTGGCCCCGCTGTTCGTGATGGTGCGTGAGCACGCTGAGATATGGCGGGTGCTGGACCGGTTGGCTGCCGGCCTAAGCAACAGAACTGACCCCGCGTCCACGCTAACGGCGTGCCACGACCTCATGGTGCGCCTGGGCTCCCACAACTCCAAAGAAGAGCCGATCGTGTACGCGCAGGCCAACTCCCTCCTGTCCGAGCCAGAGGTGACGCGAATCAGGGAACGCTTGGAAACCGCCCAAATGCCCGAGGGATGGGTCTGCCAAGGAGTGCGAGCGCGAACCTGACGGGCCAGGGGCCCGGTGCACTCGCGCGCTCAAAACCAAGGCCCCCGACCAGCCCTTTCCCCCGCAGGGGAGAGGCCTCCGAGCCCGCTCAGTGGCCCAACACGCTACCGACCGGTACGCTTGCGGCGAGCACGACCAGCACGACGCGGTAGGCGACGAGGCCGGGGCGGTAGCGTAGTACGGCTTCTCTGGTGACCCACGCGAAAAGAGACAGAGCTACGAGGAAAAGCGCGCTCCCCGCCCAAAGCGCAGCCGCCACCCCGGCTAGTGTCCCGACGATCACGGCTGCGTTGGCCAAGTTCAAGACCGCCACCTCACCAACCAGGAGGCCCCGGTGCGGTGGGGCGGGGGCCAACAGTGCCTGGCCTCCGCCGAGGAACACCTGCGCCAAACCGCAAACCAGTACGAGGTAAGCACTGGCCCAGGACAGGTGGCGACTGGGATCCTCGCCGCCGGCAGCGGAGACGAGGCCGCCGGCTAGCACCAGCAGAGCGCCGACGGCGACGAAGGGCAACCATGCCCGGGTGCTCGCGGGCCCGGCGCTCACCGGCCAAGCCTCGTGCGGCTCGGCGCTTTCGAGACGTCGGGTGCTCACGGTCTCGGCCTTGCTCATACGGGACCCACCTCGGGCCGGCAGCCGGCTCCGTCGCCAGCTGCGCTTAACTTTAAGTTCTAGTCTAGACAAGAAAAAGACTTCGGTGCACCAGGAGGCCGCGGCGGGGCAGACCGGTCATGGCCGGTGCACGGCAACGCCGCGCTTGACCGTCGTCAGCACGATGAGGGAAGCGGCGGCAAAGCTCCCACCCATGACGAAAAAAGCGGCCCTGAACCCGACGGCGTCGATGACCCGGCCTATGAGCGGCAACCAGAGAGCCCCGACGCCATAGGAGATGGCGAAGAACAGGCCGAAGGCCCGGCGCACCGGTGCACCCTCCACCCCGTCTGAGAAGACGGCCTGGAGCAGTGGGGACTCCGAGTAGGCGAACACCCCGAGCACCAGCCCGACCGCGGCGATGGCGACGACGTCGTGGCCCACGAGCACGAAGGCGGCCATGGCGAACGCGCCGATCCCGTACACCGCCGCCAGCACAGACGAGCGCCCGAGGCGGTCGGCCACGTGGCCGGCGGCAATAGGGCCGATGATCGAGCCGGTGACAAGCACCGTGAACAACACCCCTACCGTGATCGGGTGCAGGTGCAGCCCCGTCTTCAGGTAGGCGGGGACATAAGCGCTCAACGCCCCGAGCCCCCTGCCGGCGGCCGCTACGGTCCCGGCGGCCAGAGCACCCACCACCTGCCGGCGGGTAGCCACGTCGCGGAGCCTGAGGGTGGGCGGCGGTACGTGCCCTGCCCCAGTCTCCCGGGCGCTGGCCTCGCCGTCACTGGCCTCGCCGTCACTGGCCTCGCCGTCACTGGCCCCGCCCCCGGCCGCCCCCGCTACCCCAGCCGGGACCGCACCCGGCCGGGTTGACCGCCGCAGGCCCACCCTGCGGGCACGGCCGTCGTCGAGAGTAAAAAACACGAAGAGGCCGCCCAGGGCCAACGGGAGGGCGAAGACCCCGATCCCCACCCGCCACCCGTAGGAGGCGATCAGGGCCGCGGTTATGATCGGCGCAATCGCGGTGCCCACGCTCCCGCCCGCGGTGTGGCAGGAGAGGACGAAGGCGCGCCGGTGTGGGAAACGGCGCACCAAGAGCGAGTTACCGATCGGGTGCTGTGCCCAAGTAACGACGGCCCCGGCGCAGCGGGCAGATGCAAAAGCGGCAAAGCCGGGCACGACCGCGCCCAGCAGTATGCATATGGCCAGCCCGATGTCTTGGAAGGCGAGCAAGAGCCGGGACGAGACTCGTTCGACCAGGCCCGCCGCTCCTTGGAGGAGGCCGCCCACGACGCCAGCTACTCCGAGCATGATGCCGAGCGTGCCGTACGAGATGTGGTAGGTGACGACTACATAGGGGTAGGCGATCGCCAGCGCCCCCGAATAGAGGTGCTGCACCGTGTGGCTGACCGAGACCACTCCGAGTTGCAGCCGGTCACCCTCACCCCACCCTGCGCTCCCGGAAGCCTTGACCGCCTCGGCTGTAACCCCACCGGTCACTGCGGCACCCGCGCCGGTCCCAGTGGCCATGACGTGCACCGAGGCTACACGCTTGGCCGATCACAGCATCCAGGCGCCGGCCACGTGCCCCCGAACCGCGGCCAAGGCGCGGTCAGGGTCGCAGGACCCGCCGACCTGCGCCGGACGGCCGAGCCGACGGGGCGTTCTGCTACACCTTTTTCAAGGCGTCCGCTCAAGTCTCCTAACAAGGCCGCCGCGACGCTGGTACTTGCGTCCCCGGCGACCCGGCGAGACGGGCCGGCTCGCCCCTCGTTCGGCGACCAACCCACTGATATCAATGTCGAGAGCGCGTTGCAGCGCCACCGCCGCATGCTGTTGATCTGGCGTGACGAGAGTGACGACCCTGCCGGCTGCGCCGGTGCGAGCGGTGCGACCAGAGCGGTGCACGTAGTCCTTGGGGCCAGCCGGCAAATCGAAATGGACCACGCAGGCCACCGCGTCCACGTGAACTCCTCGGGCGGCGACGTCCGTCGCTACCAGCGCCTGCACGCGGCCGGACCTGAACGCCGCCAGCGCCCGGTCACGCTGGTCCTGGCTGCGGCCACCATGGATGACCGCCGTCCGCACCCCGCCCACGGTGAGCTGGCGGGCGAGCCGGTCGGCACCATGCTTGGTCCTCACGAACACGATGCTGGACCGCTCTTTGGTGACGATAGCGGTGCACGCCGCCACTCGTTCAGCGAGGGCAACAGTCTCGAACCGGTGGCTGGCCAGGCCGACTTCGTCACTGTCGGCTACCACTTCATGGCTCACCGGCTGGCGCTGGTAGCGGCGTACGAGCACGTCGACGTCGCCGTCCAGGGTGGCCGAGAAAAGCAGCGTCTGGCGGCGGTCGTCGGTAGCGTCGAGGACCCGCCGCACTGCGGGGAGGAACCCCATGTCGGCCATGCGGTCGGCCTCGTCCACGACCACGATGTCCACGTCGGCCAGCGCGATGTCGCCCGACCGCATCAGATCTTCGAGCCGGCCCGGGCAGGCGACGGCAACGTCCACCCCTCTCCGCAGGGCTTGGCGCTGGGCGCCGAAACCCACCCCCCCATAAAACGGGTGGGAGCGCAAACGCCGAACCGCGAGCAAGGGTGCCAACTCGGCGTCGATCTGGGCCGCGAGCTCGCGGGTCGGAGCCAGGACCAAACCCTTCGGGCGCCGTGGAGCGCCCCGGCGCACGCTGGCTGCCAGGGGGAGGGCGAAGGCCAATGTCTTGCCGGAGCCAGTGGGTGCCTTGCCGAGGACGTCGCGCCCAGCGAGGGCATCGGCGATGGTCGCGGCCTGGATCGGGAGGGGACGGGTGATGCCGTGGCTGGTGAGGGCTTGGACGAGCGGGGCCGGCAGGCCGAGCCCGGCAAAAGTTGGAGTGGGCCTCGCAAGGCCCACCAGGGCGAGAGACAATTCGGTACTCCGTTCTGTTGGTCGCGCACTGCAACCAGAGGAACGGGTCCGCGGGCCTACCAGTGGGCGCGCGTTGGCCGAGTTACCGGGACGCGTCACCGCCTAGCTTAGCCGCTAGACCTGCTAAGCCGGCTACCCCTGCCAAGCCCGCTCGCCTGCGGGGCGCTCGGGCTGGCCCGGGCCCGAAGGGCCCCAGGGCGGCTGCAGGTGCTACCCGCCAGCCACCAGAGAAGATTGGACCATGCCAGAAAGCGACCCAACCGAACGGCAGCGCAGTGCTCGCGACCTCCGCCGTGCCTGGCAGGAGGTGGCGGGGCCGGCGCCCGAGCAGGGGCAAGGGCCACCCGGTATCACCCATATATCGGCGAAGGAGTGGAGGGGTGCCTTGACCTCGGTGCGCAGGCACGTGAAGTCCGACCGGGTCAACGTAGCCGCCGGCGCCTTCGCCTATCGGTGGTTCCTTTCGCTCTTCCCGACGGTCATCGCCCTCCTGGCGGTGGCCTCGTTGCTGGCCATCCCCGCAACGGTGACCGTGAAATTGATAAAAGGGGTCAGCACGGCCCTCCCCTCAGGTGCTTCGGGGGTCCTCACCGAGGCGATCGGTGCGGCCAGCCACCGCACCAACGGCTCGTTCGCCACGGTGGTCGTGGCCGCCGTGGTAGCGCTGTGGAGCGCCACGTCCGGGATGGTCATGCTGGAGGAAGGGCTCGACATGGCCTACGAGGTGACCCACGACCGCAGCTTCTTAGGCAAGCGCCTCTTGGCCGTGCCGCTGCTCGCCGGGGCGGCCGTGCTGGGAGGAGCGGCTTCGGGGCTCATCGTCTTCGGGCACCAGATCGGCCATGCCATCGAAGGTGCCTCGCCGGTGGGCGGCTCGGCGTTTTCCGCCGGCTGGACGGCCCTCCGATGGGTGGTCGGCCTGGTCCTCATCGACCTGCTGCTGTCGTTCCTGTACTGGCTGGCGCCCAACGCCCGCACCCCCTGGCGCTGGCTGAGCCCGGGCGCCGCCGTCGCCACCGCCCTGTGGGCGCTCATCTCCCTGGGCTTTTCCTACTACACGACCAGCTTTGGCTCCTACGGCAAGACCTACGGCGCCTTCGCCGGGGTCGCCATCCTCATCTTCTGGCTGTTCCTGACCGGGACGGCCGTACTGCTCGGGGGAGAGATAAACGCCGCCTTCGAACGCCAGGAAGCCCCGGGCAGCGACCCGGACGGGCAGGCGGCCGCGCCCACACAGGGCCATCCGCCGAGCCCGGCGGGGCTCGGCCCGTAAGGGGCCCTCGCCTCGGTTAGCTTGTCGCTCCCGGCCGCGACTAATGGGGAAATTGGCGACCGCACGCCTGACAGCGGCGCTGCGCCGGGCGGGCACCGGCCGGCTGGGAACTACACTCCGCTGGCAGGCACACGGTGCCGGGAAAGGAGACGGGGCCGGTGAGCAAGGTGGCGCTGGTCACAGGGGCGTCCGCCGGCATCGGCCGAGCCACCGCGGCAGCGCTCGCCAAGGCAGGCTGGACCGTGGTCGGCGCCAGCCGCCGGGCGACTGCGGGTGAGGGCTGGACGGCCCTGATGATGGACGTCGACGACGACACCTCGGTCGCCGAGGGAGTGGGATCGGTCCTGGAGCGCCACGGCCGAGTGGACGCGGTCGTGACCTGCGCCGGCTGGGGGGTAGCCGGGGCGGTCGAGCAGACACCCATCGGGGAGGCCAAGGCGCAGCTGGAGACGAACTTCTGGGGCTCGCTCCGGGTGGTGCAAGCAGTGCTGCCGGTCATGCGGGCCAACCGGGCCGGCCGGATCGTCTTCGTGAGCTCGATCGGCGGGGTGGTCGGCCTTCCCTTCGCCGCCTTCTACAGCGCCAGCAAGTTTGCCCTCGAGGGCTTGGCCGAGGCCCTGGCTTACGAAGTAGGGCCGCTCGGTATCAAGGTGACCCTGCTACAGCCGGGCAACGTCAAAAGCGAGTTCACCGACAAGCGCCGCGTCGCCGCCGGCGCGGTCGCCGGGCGGGAGGGCGCAAGCGACCCCTATTCGCTGCCCTTCGCCAAAGCTCTGGCGTTCATGGAACGGACCGAGCGCAATGGCGTGCCTCCCCAAAAAGTCGCCGCGGCGGCGTGCAGGGTGCTCGCATCGTCGCGCCCCCCGCGCCGGGTCTCGGTAGGGAAGGCGTCCGAACGGGTGGGTTTGGTGGCGAAAAGGCTGCTCCCGTTCCCCCTGTTCCAGGTAGGCGCCCGGAGCAGCCTCGGGCTTTAGAGGCCCCTCCGGAGCTCAGCCGGCGAGCGATGAGGGTAGCTGCCCCCGGAGGCGGCCGGCCAGGGGGACAGCCGCCAGGACCACCGCCGCGAGGGCACTGAAGGCCAACCAAGGGGTGCCCTGGGCAGCCCCCGAGACCACCGCCACCACGATCCCGCCGGCCTGGCCGGCCATCCACAGCAGCCCGGCGCCGGCGCCAGCCCCCGCACCACTGCGCCGTTCGGCGACTTCGAGCACGATGGGCAGCCCCGGCAGCAGGAAGAACCCGACCAGGCACAGCGCCACCGCGGCCGAAACCACCCCAGGCGCGGCCGCCAGGAGGGAGCAGCCGGAGATGGTGGCCACTCCCCCAGCGGCCAGAGCGGGCAGCTGAAGGCCCCGCCGGGCCACCAGGGGCGGGAACGCGGCTGAGCTCACCATGCCGGCCAGCACCATGAACGTGAGCAAAGTGTCGGCGTCGGCCGTGCTGACTCCGGCGGGCTGGAGAAGTGGCTGCACCCAGGTCGTGAGCGACACGAACACCCCGAAGCCGACGAACACGAACCAGACGAGGCTGCGCATCACGCTGTCCGCCCACAGCCGGCGCATCTCGCCCACCCCATCCCTGGCAACCGGGACCGGGCCCCCAGCAACCCCTCCCACCAGCGCGGGGACCTCCTCGGGGGTGGGCAGGCAGGGGGTACGCCCGAGCGCCACCACCAGCACCGCCGCCCCCAATGTGGCGTACCCGGCCCCCAACGCCAACAACAGGTCGAGGTGGCCGGCACCGAAGGTACGGGCGGTCACGAAAGCCAGCACGAAGCCGAGGAAAGTCCCTGCCGAGGCGATGGAGATCCCAAACGGCCGGTCCGCTGGCCGCAGGTACCCACGGGCCAGGGCGGTTACGGAGTTGAGCAGCAGCGGCTGCGCGGCCGCCGCCATGAACTGGCCGGCGAAGACCCAGGCAAACCCGCCACCGCTGGCACCGGTGGCGCCGGCGGCACCGAAAAGGTTGGCGCCCCCGAGGCGCACCACCGTGCCCAGGGCGCCCAGCACCGCCCCCGCGGCGAGCCACGTGCGGAGCGAGCGGTCCACCGCCCGCCCGGCCGGTACAGCCAGCAGCACGTAGAGGAGGGGGAAGATCTCCGAGAGCAACCCGATCGTGGTGTTGGAAACCCCGTAGCGTGCGGCCGCCCCTGTCGTTATGGGGGCAAAAGCGAGCCAGGCCATCTGGTTGGCCGAGGAAGCCAACACGAAACCAATGACCGGGGCCCAACGGCTGGCTGGTCTATCCACCGCCATGAGATGATAGGAGGCCGCTCCCCGCAAACTGCCCTGACGGGAATCCCAGCCACCGCCGCGCTGTTCGATTGAAGACAAGGGGGTGGAAAGGAGATGCCATGCCTGCCATAACCGTCGAGGACCGGCTGGTCCTGCCTCGCATACCGGGGGCGGCCCTGGCCATTTCCCGCCAGCGGCCGGTGCGTTCGGTCACCACGGCGCCAGCGGGGCTCGAGGGAGAGGGGTTCCCTGTCTACCGGGCGTTCGCGGGCGCCAGCATGAGGGACTTGGACCCGTTCGTGCACATGGACCAGATGGGCGAGGTCGACTACGCGCCCGGCGAGCCCAAGGGCACCCCGTGGCACCCGCACCGGGGCTTCGAGACCGTCACCTACATAATCGACGGCATCTTCGACCACCAAGACTCCAACGGCGGCGGGGGCCGTATAACCAACGGCGACACCCAGTGGATGACTGCTGGCGCCGGGATCCTCCACATAGAAGCGCCGCCCGAGTTCCTCGTCACTTCGGGCGGACTTTTCCACGGCATCCAGCTCTGGGTGAACCTACCCGCGGCCAAGAAGTGGGCCCCGCCTCGCTACCAGGACCTGCGGGCTACCGAGGCCGCCCTCCTGACCACACCCGACGGTGGGGCCCTCCTGCGGGTCATCGCCGGCGAGGTTGCCGGCCATCGCGGCCCGGGGGTCACCTTCACCCCGATGGCTATGGTCCACGCCACACTCAGCCCCGGGGCCGAGCTCGCCCTGCCCTGGCGGGCTGATTTCAACGCCTTGGCCTACGTCCTTGCCGGGCGGGGCAGCGCGGGCGTCGAGCACAGGCCCGTCGAGGCCCACCAGCTGGCGGTTTTCGGGCCCGGGGACGCCCTCAGCGTCGCCGCTGCCGCCTATCAGGAGAGCCGCTACCCCAACTTGGAGCTGCTGGTGCTCGGGGGGGAACCCATCCGGGAGCCGGTTGTCCACTACGGCCCGTTCGTGATGAACACCCGGGCAGAGATCGCCACGGCCTTGGAGGACTACCAGTCGGGGCGGCTCGGGCGCATCCCGGCCTCGGCGATGCCGCACCGGCACCCCGGCGACATCGACCCCACGGCTTCTGAGTAGCCAGGTGGCCTATGATGGCTGCTCGTCCGCGCTGGCGGGCATCTCCGGACGCTGAGCCGGACCACAAAGGAGGACAGGGGTTGGGTAAACACGCACGAATTGCACTATTGCTGGCGGCGACGAGTTGCCTCTTGGCCGCGCTGGTGGACTGGGTGATCGAGGAGCTCTAGGTCGCGCTCGCTGCCTTGGCGCGTAGTGCCCAAATGGTAGTTTGCCAATAGGCATATTGCCTATTGGCATACTGCCGCCAGTGGCTGCCCACAATCCTTTCCACTACGGGAGCCCAGCTCACGGTGAGTTCTTCACCGGCCGCCACGAGGAGCTCAACGCTCTCGTGGCTCGGATGCGTGACGGGGTCAACGTGGTCCTGGTCTCGCCCCGCCGGTACGGCAAGACATCGTTGCACCGCGCCGCCCAGGGCCTCCTGCGGGCAGCACGCCCACCCGCCGCCATGGTGGAGGTCAACCTCCTACATGCGGGCAGTCCTGGGCGCTTCGCCGGGCTCCTCGCGGCTGGAGCGTTCCGTATACCGGGGACGCGCTGGGCACGCTCGCGGCAAGCGGTCCCCGAGTTCGTCCGGCGGATGCGAGTTACCCCCTCCGTCACCTTCGACCCGAGTGGCGACCCGCGCTTCGGCTTCGCGAGCGACCTGGGCCGGCCCGAGCTCGCAACGGTGTTGGCAGATGTCTACGCGCTGTTGGGCGAAGAGCGTGCCCGTCGGCCGGCTGCGCTCATCCTCGACGAATTCCAGGCTCTTGACCTCATGGGGCCGGAGCTCCCACACCTGCTAAAGGGCTTGGCCGACGAGCACCCACTGGTCAGTCTCGTGCTTGCCGGCTCGAGGCGCCACCTCATGGACCGCCTTGTCCACCACCGGGAAGCGCCCCTGTACGGCATAGCACAGGCCCTGGCACTAGGGCCCATCCCGGACGCCGAAATCCGGCCCTACCTGCTGGCACGAGCGGTAGCCGGTGGCCGGCCAATGGGCGAGACGGCAGCCGCTTACATCATTGCCAAAGCGGGGCCAGTGCCCAACGACATCCAGCACCTCGCCTACGACGCTTTCGAGACGGCGAGCGAACGGGTCGACAAGGCGGCCGTCGATGCCGGCATGACCAGGGCCGTCTCCCACGACGCCGCCCTCTTCGCCGAAGCCCTCGGCCGCCTGTCAGCGGGCCAGGTGCGGGTCGTTTCCGCCCTCGCCCACCGCTCGCCCGCCGAGCCCTACTCCGCCAAGTTCGCCCGTGATGTGGGACTGGCGACGGGCAGCAGCGTCCGTAAAGCGCTCTTGCCTCTGTTGGAAAAAGACGACGTAGTCGAGCGCGAAGGGCACCTGGTCCTGGCCGACCCGTTCTTCGCCGCCTGGTTGCGCGGAGAGGGCTGACCCAGGGCGCACCCTCACAGAGGCGGCGCTAACCGAGAAGCGGCGGGCCAGCGTCGCTACCCGGCTTAGGGTGATTCCCCTCGGGCAGGCACGCGGGCGAGCGAGCGCGCCGGTGGCAACGCCGGGGCCAGGCCTCAGTCAGGCAAAGCGTTAGGCGAGCGTTAGGCGCCGGGGGGCGGGGGCCACTGGGGCGGCCGCTTCTCGACGAAGGCGGCAATACCTTCGGCCCGGTCGGCCGAGGTGGCCGCCGTGCGCCAGGCGGCATCTTCGACGTCGAGGCCGGCGGCCAGGTCGGAGCCGGCTCCCAGGCGCAGCGCCCGCTTGGCCGCCCGGACCGCGACGGGCGACCTCGCCGCGATCGCCTCGGCCAGCTCGAAGGCGGCGGCCCGCGCCCCGCCCGCCGAGACCACCCGGTCGACCAGGCCCAGCCGGAGAGCCTCGGCGGCCGAGACGCGCCGCCCGGTGAAGATGAGGTCGGCAGCGACGCCGAGGCCAGCCCTCCGGGTGAGGAGCTGGGTACCGCCGCCTCCTGGTACCAGCCCCACACCGGTCTCGGGGAGGGCCAGCTGGGCGGTCTCGTCGGCGACGATGAGGTCGCAGGACAGGGCGATCTCGAAGCCCCCGCCCAATGCGTACCCGCCGACCGCGGCCACCGCGGGCACCTCGATGGCGAGCAGCGAGCCAAAGGCGGCCCGGACCAGGGGCCGCTGGGCGGCCATGTCGGAGCTGGAGAACTGAGCACGCTCTTTGAGGTCGGCGCCCGCGCAGAAGGCGCGCTCGCTGCTGGAAGAGACGACGGCAGCACGAGCACCGGGGAGCCGCCTCAGCTCCTCGCACGCCGCCACCAGTTCCCCGGCCATGGCGCTCGATATCGCGTTGAGCGCCTCGGGGCGGTCGAGCACGATCTCGGTTATGGCCCCGTGCTGGACCAGCTTCACGAACTGGGTACTGTCCGGGGCGCTCATCGCCCGCTCCCAGTCAGGGCGCCGAGGGCCATCGAGGCGAGCAGGGCACGCATCCGCTGGCCGTCCAGGCGGGCGCTGAAAGGCGTCGAGTTGAGCAACCCGAAGACGGCGTGAGCGGCGGCGGTCGCCTCCTCCGGGCGCTCGAACAGGGCTGCCTTGGCGATGGTCCCCGCCCACACCCCGACGTAGGTGCGTTGCAGGCGGCGCACCCGGCGCTGGGCTTCGGGCGCCAGGGAGGAGAGCTCACGGGCCTGCACGGTGATCAGCGCCGGGTTGACCACCGCGAAACCGGCATGGAAGTCAACGAGGCGGGCGAGCGCGTCCAGGGGGCCCACCGCGCTGGCCACCCGGTCCCGGGCGCTGGCGAGGAGGTGCCTGCTCACGTCTACCAACAATTCACCCAGGAGGCTCTCTTTGCTCTTGAAGTGGCGGTACACGCCGGGGCCGGAGATACCAACGGCACCGCCGATCTCGGCCAGGGTGACCGAATGGTACCCCCTTTCGGCGAACAGCTCGGCCGCGGCGGCGAGCAGCCTCTCCCGCCTCCCCCGCGGCCCGGCGGCCGGGGTGCAGCGGCCCGCTTGGCGCCGGGGCCCGGTGATGGGGAGCGGCCCGCCGACGAGGTTAACCACCATTAACCGACTGATGTTACCCTGGGTTGTGGCCGCGAGCACGGTGCCCTCAGGGGGTGGTGCGGCATGGTGGCAAAACACGAGGCGGGGCCGGGCGAGATAGGGACGCCCGCGGCCGGTGCCGAGCCGGCAGTGCCGGCGCCAACGGCAACGCCAGGGACGCCTGCAGCGTCAGCGGCGCCGGCAACGTCAGGGGCGGGCTCGAGGGCAGCGGCGCCCACAACGTCAGGAGCAGGCTCCAGGGCAGCGGCGCCGCCTGGCCCGTCGCTCGGCGAACTGGCCGCCGAGCTGAGGCAACGCCTCGCCCTGGTCCGCCAGGGCGGCGACGAGCGCGCCCGTGGAAGGCATTTGGCGCGCCACAAGCTGCTCGTGCGGGACCGGGTCGAGCGCCTCCTCGACCCGGGGGCCCCTTTCCTCGAACTATCTCCTTTGGCGGCGTGGGAGCTCTACGGCCAGCCGGTGCCGGCGGCCGGGCTCGTGACCGGCATCGGGCAGGTCGCGGGGCGGCCCTGCATGGTCGTCGCCAACGACGCCACGGTCAAGGGCGGCACCTATTTCCCCATGACGGTCAAAAAGCACCTCCGTGCTCAGGAAATCGCCGCCGCGTTCAGGTTGCCGTGCTGCTACCTGGTGGACTCGGGCGGTGCCTACCTCCCGCTCCAGGACGAGGTGTTCCCCGACCGGGACCACTTCGGGCGCATTTTCTTCAACCAGGCACGGATGTCGGAAGCGGGCATCCCGCAGCTGTCGGCAGTGCTCGGGTCGAGCACCGCCGGGGGGGCCTACGTACCGGCCATGAGCGACGAGACGGTCATAGTGAGGGGCCAGGGCACGATATTCCTGGGAGGGCCCCCGCTGGTGCGGGCCGCCACCGGCGAGGTGGTCACCGCCGAGGAGCTCGGCGGCGGCGACCTGCACTCGCGCGTCTCCGGCGTGACCGACCACCTCGCCACCGGCGACACCGACGCGCTGCGCATCGTCAGGAGCATCGTCGCCACGCTCGGCCCGCGCGTCCCGCGCCCCTGGGACGTCCACCCCTCAGAGGCGCCGCTGCATGACCCTGACGAGATCTACGGCGTCGTCCCCGCGGACCTGCGCACCCCCTACGACGTGCGCGAGGTCATCGCCAGGATCGCCGACGGCAGCCGGCTCGCCGAGTTCAAGAAGGA
>JBOGGK010000222.1:0-11884 GCA_050744045.1 Acidimicrobiales bacterium
GTGCTTGCCTGGCCCGAGCTACCCGTTTTTGCCAAGTACTTGGCGTGCTCCCGAGTTGCCGGCATCCCGGTCGCAGCCGGCCGGGCCGCTCGAGCGTGGCCACGTGCGGGGGTTGGGCGCGCCTTGGTGCCCGTGCCTCGCCTTGGGGAGCTACGCCCGGGCGCGGTGGCGCCTCGCCTCGTGGCCCCGCTTGGTGCCGTCCGCCGTGTACCCGGCAAGGGGCCAGCGGGACGAACGCCCTCCCTCGTCCCATGCGTATTACGTCCCGGCCAAGCACGGCGGGGCCCGGTGCGGTGCACATTGGGCCCGGGCTGAGTTGGCCCCGGCTGAGCTGCCGCCTTGGTCGGACGGCTGGGTGGAGAGCGCCGGGCGGGGGGATAGTTGGGGGCCGTGAGCGGCGGCACCGCCGCGACACCCCCGTCGTTGAGCCTTCCCGGAGGCGACGTGGAGAGCACGGTGGCGCCGTAGGCCAACGAGACGATTGCCAACGCGCAACCGAGACTGAGCGCCGGCCTCCGCCAGAAGGTAGCAAAGGCGGCTCTGACATTAGAGGCGGTGCGGGCCGCGAAGCGAGACCGCGCCAGGATTGCAGCCAGCTTTACCCCCATCCGCGCAAGCATGAAAACCGAGCCGGCAACGAAAGCTATGAATACAAGTAGGCCGAACAGGTTGTCGAGCACGCCCACGGGGTCCGCGTGGTCGGCTGACCTGACCAGACGGGCGGCGTCCAGGCGGGTCGTGCTCCACAGTTGGGGCAGGAGGCGAGGCGCCAGGAAGCCGGTCAGTGCGAGGTCACCAAGCAAGACCGAAATGCTGGCGATGACCCAGGCCTGGACCGCAGTCCGTGCCTTGCGGGTCAACGCCGAGAGGTCGACGGCCCCGGCCACCGGGCGGCGGCGTGCCAACCGCCGGAGCACGACTTTTACGTAGACGAATAGGTTGGGCACGCCGACCAGGTCGGAGAGGATGTAGTAGCCATCGAAGCGCAGGAACGGCAGGAACTGGTAGAGGGCCATCAGTTGGAGCATGCTTGCTATCGCCAAACAGGCCGGGCTGCCCGTGGCGATGTAAGCCCCGAGGGCGACGAGGGCGACGAGGGAATGGAAATAGACGCCACCGAGGTCGGTGCGGAGCCGGGCCTTGCGGCTGAGCCGGTAAGTATCGGTCACGTCTGTGTAGAAAACCGGCCAGACGAGGTAGATCCCGACGCCCATCACACCGGAACGGGCGCCGTCATAGCGAGCCGCGCTGGCGTGGCCCAATTCGTGGAAGGCCGCCGCAAGGGTCAGGGTGACGTACATGGCGAGCAGTAAAGGCGGCGAGGCAAGGACGTCCTTGAAGCCGTGGAACACGAGTGGGCGGAGGTCCACGGCCCCCCAGGCATCGCCGGCCGCGACCGTGAGGAGCACCACTACCACCACCGGCGGCCAGAACAGTGGCGCAAGCGCGCGGGTGGCTATCCGGTACAGCCGCTCTGGCACAACTTTTGTCCGCAACCGGAGCCCCAACATCTGGGTGGGCCTGGCGGCCAATCCAGGCGCGCCCCGGCCCGGGAGGCTCCGGCCCGCCGGTCCCGGACCGCGCTCGTCACCGGAACTGCCCCCCGGGAGGTCCTCCAACAGGCCGAGAGCGGCCACCTTTTCCCTGAGGAGGTACTCTGCACCGTCCACGTTGAGGATGCGGCCGCAGCGCCGCGTGACGTGTTCGGCGACGTTGGCCGAGCTGGGATCCTGCCCGTACCGCCCGTCCAGTGCCTCGAGGAGGAAGTAGATAAGCGCCGACACTTGCATGACCGCGCCGTCGGCTCGGCGCACCAGGTACCGGGGCTGAGTGAAAGCGCCTCCCTGTACCTCTCCGAGCAATTGCGTACCGGAGTCGAGCCTCATGTTGCCGTCCTCGGAGAATGCCGCGCTAGTGGTCCATCCTCGGGGGCAACTGGCCCGGTTGCCCCTCCGACCGGGCAGGAATCGCGAACGCGGCGATACCGATCGTTGGGGTAAGAGCTATCGTCGCCCTGAGAAAAGTAGTCTTTAGAAAAGGTTTTGAGGAAGTTCTGAATTGTGGGAACAGGCGAATGCCGGGCCTAGCAGACCCAGGGAACCCGGCTCGTCCCTTACTGGGGAGTGGCCACGGGGGGGCAGGCGCCGTCCCCGTGACCGCTTCCAGTTATGTCCAGCTAATGGTTACAGCCTTCGTGTGCTACAGGCAGACGCTTACGCAGACCGAGACAGAGATGTCGATGTCTGGGTAGCCATAACACCCGCAACACATGAGCTCCCGTGCGGGCAGGAGCTCGACCGATTCGCCTTTGAGCTCTTCGAGCGAAAGCTCTCGCATAGCTGTTTCTCCTCTCTGGAAGGATTGCCGCCCCTAACCGGGGCGTGCCTGACGTGCCAGCCCAGCGTCGGCCATCTATTGGCATTGTGCCGCTAAGGCCCCGGGTAGGTGGCACAGCGGGGAAAAATACCCGGCGGTTAATGACTGAAAACCTCTTCTCGGCCAGGATGGGAGATATGTAGCCGTGACGTTGCGGTGCGCGCGAGCGGCAGCCACTGTGCGGCTCGTGCCTGCTGCACAGTGCGCGCCCGGCTCAGCCGGCAGGTACGCCGGGTACGAGCGGCGAGCCCCGAGTACTGGGAGTTACCTGCTCGGAGGCATGGCTCTGGCCGAGCGGAGGCTGAGCCGCCCAATGTGCCGGTTCACGCTGGCCACCCGGCGCGCCTCGCAATGTGAGCTTCGAGTTTCTCGTTACCCGGGCGTGGGACGTTGAGCTGGATTATCAATCAAGTGTTCGGTGTCAGAAAAATCCCATGCCCGCACGTGGCCGGGCTCGAGCCGGACCACCATGTTGTCGGGCGCGGACTGAGCGTAAGACCGGCCTCGTGCTTCCCCCAGGTACTTGATGGCAACCCGTTCGATAGTGCGTTCGACGTCGTGGTCCACCAGCGTCGCCTCGCTCGTCAACTCGACGCCCCGATAGGGAGGGCGCGGCTCAGCCACCACCAGTACGGCACGGGGATCGTGGCGGAGGTGGCGGGCCTTGACATCGCTGCCCGAGGTGCACACATTGAACCCACCGCTGCGGTACTCGTGCCATACCGGGGAGAGGAGTACCGTGCCGTCGGCCCGGTAAGTGGCGAGCACAGCCAGCAGCGGGAGCTCCACCAGGTCCCCGAGCTGTGAGATCGTAAGGCCCTTTCGCACCGGGGCCAAGCCTACCCCGCTGGTGACGGGCATTTTTGCACCCGAGCCGGGTAGCACTGGTCGCCTTCAAAGAAGGCGCCGAGGGCTGGCGGGAAGCCCGCCAGCGGGTCGCTTAGCGCCGGGCTCAGAGGGGATGAGCCGAGCCCGTGCCGGCGGGAGGCTTACGCGGGCGCCCCCTGCCCGCTACGGCGGCGGCCGAGCAGCCGGCCGAGGAACGGCACCTTGTCGCTCGGCCCTTTGGGGTGGCCTGGGCAGCGCTGGTCCTCGGGGACGCCCGCCATGACTTGGCTGACGTGCTTACCGCAGCCCGCCCACGTGGTCTTGCCACAGGTACTGCATGTGATTGCCCGGCACATTTGACCACCTTTGGTCCGAGGTTCGGTTCCTGGTGCACTGTACCGTTGGGTAGAGAGGAGAGGGCGGTCGTGAGCCGTCCCGGTACTGCTCCTGTGCCTCCGCCCGCCGGTCCCCGAGCGACCGGTAGTTTGTAACGTCGCGAGAAATGCCTGCTCACGACCAATTGGACGAAGCTCTAGCGCTGAAGCGGGCCGGGGAACTGGACCAGGCGGTGATCGCCCTTGAAGGCCTGCTCGCCCGCCGGCCCTCCCACGCCCTGGCCTTGGCCCACCTGGCCGACATCCAGCTTCGCCGGGGCCGGCGCACCGAAGCGGCGCAGTCCCTGGACCGGGCCGAAGCGGCCGCGGGCACGACCGCCCGTACCGCCCGCGTCCGTGGCGACCTGTACTACAAGCAACAGCGCTACGCCGAGGCAGCCCATTGCTACCAGGACGCCGAAGCGCTCGGGGACAAGGGGACCTGGTCCTTGGTACAGCTGGCCCGTTGCCGGCTCCGCCTTCGCGATGTCGAGGGCGCCCGGGGGGCGGCGTCCAAGGCGGTGGAGCGGCAACCAAAGGACTCGGGGGGCTGGCTCGTGCTCGGTGACATCGCCGGGCGCGAGGGGCGGGCCAAAGATGCCGAGGGAATGTACGCGCGCGCCCACGAGGCCGCGCCCCACGATAACTTCGCCTACGCCCGGCTGATCGAGGCACGCGTGATGGCGTTGCCCCCCGAAGCACGTGACCGAGAGGTGGAGGTCCTGTTGAAGACGACCGCCCGCGGCAACGCTCAACTACAGGGCCTACTCGCCAAGTTGCATGCAGGACAAGGGAAATTGGACCAGGCCGCCGAGGTGTGGGCCAAGACGTTGGCGGCGAAGGGGGACGCGTATTCGCGAAGGATGTACGCATTTTCCTTACAAAAGGCCGGTCGCACAGATGAAGCGGTGAGCGTGTTCGCCCAGTGCCTCGCCGACGACCCGGCCAACCTGCTCGTGTTCCGCAACTACGTCAACCTCCAGCGCAAACGGGAGGCGTGGGGTGAGCTGCGCCGGACGCTCGAGGAACTGCTGCCCCGGGCCGGGGCGAGGGCGGGGGCGTTCCATGGGGAGCTGCGCAAGTTGCCGGTGGGCGACGGCGACGGCGACGGCGCTTAGGCGGCGGCGGTGAGCATTTCGCTCCCCACCGTCGGCGAGCTCGTGAGCGTCGCCGAGGTGGAGACGGTAGTCCGCCTCGACGGCCCCGGCGGGCTGCTGGCCGAGCTGGTGCTGACCGGCGACGTGGCGGCGGCCCTGGAGGACGTGCTGGCCATCTCGGCCGGCCCGGGCGGGGCAGGCTTTTTTGTCGTGGGCCCGTTCGGTTCGGGCAAGTCCCATTTCTTGTCGGCGGTGGCGGAGCTCGCAGGAGGGACGGCCGAGATCCCGAGCGGCTGGGCGCCGGCGTTGGGCGCCGCTGCCCGGGCGGCACGGCGCAGTTTGCCCGTCCGGGTGCCGCTCGTCGACTACCGGGCGGAGGCGGCGCTGGAAGACGTGGTCTGGGCCCGGGCGTGGCGGGCGCTCGGTTGGGAGGCCCGGTCGGGGCGCACGGACAGGGCCGAGAGCTGGGACGGCGTGCTCGCCGCCGCCGGCTCGGCCGGACATGAGGGCCTTGTGCTGCTCTTGGACGAGGCGAGCGAGTGGCTCCGGGCCAAGCTCGGCCCCGCCCTGACCGAGGACTTGCGCTTCTTGCAGTTCCTCGGCGAATGGTCCCAGGACCGGCCGGTCGTGGTACTGGTGGCGCTACAGGAGAGCATCGAGGAAGTGGCCAACGTGAGCGAGCGGGAGCTGGCCCGGATCAGGGACCGCTACCGGGGGCTGCACCTGTCCATGCGCCACGTTGAGGACCTGGTGCGGGGCCGGCTGGTGCGCCTCCAGCCGGGTGCGGAGCGCTGGGTGGGCGAAGTGGGGAAAGAGCTCGCCGCTTCGTTCCCCGGCGCGCCGGTCGACCCTGGGCGCCTGGCTCGTTGCTACCCGCTCCATCCAGGGGCGCTGGACGTGCTGGAGGGCCTGAAGTTCGTCCTTTCCCAGAACCGGGGCGTGGTCGACTTCGTCTACCGCCAGGTGCGTGCCGACCTGGCCCGGCCCGCCGGTTCACTGGTCACCCCCGACCGCATCTACGACCATTTCAGCGACCGCTTCCACGAACGGCGCGAGTCTGCGCGCCTGGCCGACGCCGTCGTCCCTTACTACGAGAGGGCGGCCGAGGAGATCTTCGAGGCCCGAGGCCGGTTTCCCGGGCTGCCTGCTCGTCTCGGACATCGGGCGCGCCATCGTCGACCCGTTGCTTGCTTCTCAGGGGCGGGCGGCCGTGGTCTTGGTCGACGCCATGCGGGCCGACGCCGCCAACCTCGTCGCCGCCGAGCTCGCCCACGCCCTCCCCGGGCGCCGCCTCGAATGGCGCTGGGCAATCGTGCCGGCCCCCACCCGAACGGCGGAGGCAATGGCGGCCCTCGCGCTCGGGCGACCTGTCCCCCGCGGTTCTGCCGCCGGCCCCTACGGTGGCGCCCGGGGGATGGCGGGTGGCGGCGTGGCGGGTGGCGGTGAGGCAGGTGGCGGTGAGGCCGGCAGGGGGGCTGTCCCCTTTGGTCACCTGGGCTACGAGGTCGCCCTTTTGAAAGGAGCCGACCGCGATCACCAAGCTGAGCGATTGCGTGAGCTGTGGGCTTCGCGGTCCCCGGTATTGGTAGCGGTCGCTTCGGCGCTCGACGAGCGGTTGCACCACAGTTCTGTGGAGTTGGCGGTAGTGCTCGACGATGCCAGCCGCACGGTGGCTCGGAGGGTCCTGGCCTCTCTTGTTACCCTGCCGTCTACTGTGCCCGCCGTGCTCATGGCGGACCACGGGTTCAGGGAGAACCCGGCTTGGGGCAAAGGGCCCGACGGCCGCTACGTCCACGGGGGGACGTCCTTGCAGGAATGCGTCGTACCCGTGGTGGTGGCTTCATAGCGTTACACCGGCGGCCGGCGTCGGCGGGTGGGCGTTGGGGGGCGTTTTGAGGCCAACAGTCCGGAGCTTTTGTAAACCTGCGCGCGGATAGCGTAGCTAACAGCAAAAAGCTCTTCGAAACCCGTGCAAAAAGGCGCGAAAACACCAGCGGGGAGCGGGGGGTTTTCTGCCGTTTTGCACGCCGGCCGCCCGAGCGGGGGCCGCCGCCTACTCGCTCTTCGAGCGGCCACTTCAGCAAGGCACGAACGGGTAAGCCGCACACGTCCTTGTCGAGGTCCGAGAACGCCTCAGGCCATGCGGGCCTTATGCCGGTGCCGTCTTGGATCCGGCGAGGGAACGCCTCGTCGGTAGTCGGGGCCCGGCCCTGGAGGTCACGCGATCCGGTAACCGGCGCCGGGGAGGGTTTCGATGACCGGGGGCTCTCCCAGTTTCCGGCGCAGCCTCCCGATCGTCACCTGCACCGTCTTGGTGAACGGGTCGGCGTTCTCGTCCCAAACCTGTTCCAAGAGGTCCTCGGCGCTCAGGTAAGCCGGGCTAGCCTTCACGAGGGCTTCCAACACCGCCAGCTCCTTGAGGGACAGCGCCAGCTCGGCGCCCTCCCGAGTTGCCGTCCGGCGCAGCGGGTCGACGGCAAGGCCTCCGGCACACAAAATGCGCGGCTGAGCAGACGGTTTGCGCCTGGCCAAGGCACGCACCCGGAGCACAAGTTCGGCGAAATGGAAAGGTTTCGTCAAGTAGTCGTCCGCCCCGAGGCCGAAGCCGGCGACGCGGTCCCCCGGTGCGCAGGAGGCGGTCAGCATTAGCACCATGGTGGGGTTATCCCGGCCGGTGACGGTGCGGCAGACGACGTCGCCGTGAACTCCGGGGAGGTCCCGGTCGAGCACGATGACGTCATAGTTGCACAGGTCGAGCTTGCCCAGAGCTTCGAGGCCGTCGTAGGCCACATCGGCCCCGATCCCCTGGTCTCGCAGGCCCTCCGCGATATCGTCGGCAAGGCGCCGCACGTCTTCCACGACCAGCACCCTCATGTCGGCCGGAGAGGTAGTGTGGTCACGGTGACGAGCCCGCCCCCTGGGCGGGCGTGCAGGCGCAAGGACCCGCCGTGGGCGAGCGCGATAGCCTTCGCTATCGACAGGCCGAGGCCGCTGCCATCAGCGTTCCCCATGCGTTCGCCGCCCAAGCGGCGAAAGGGTTCCCCCAGCTCCGCCAGCTTGGCGTGTTCGATAACAGGCCCGCTGTTCGCGATCGCGAGCCGGGCCATCGCGCTATCGCAACCATTGGAAACCTGGACGACCCCGCCGGGTACGTTGTGCCTGACCGCATTGTCGACCAGGTTGAAGACCAAGCGGGCGAGGAGCGTCTCATTTCCCCAAGCCACGGCGGGAGCAGTCGTATTTTCAACGGTGAGGCCCCGCCGGGCGATCTCGGCGCTGTTGGCGCCCAATGCCTCGGCGACGAGGACGTCCAAGGGAACCCCGCCCAGTTCCCCGAGGGCACCTCGTTGGACCCGGGCGAGCATGAGCAGGCCGTCGAGCAGCCGGTTGGCCTGGTCGAGGCCCTCCTCCAGCTTGGGGGCCAGGGCTCGGACGTCGGGGGTCGGGTTGGGTTTGGCGAGGGCTACATCGAGCGAGGTCCGCATCATGGCGAGCGGGGTGCGCAGTTCGTGCGAGGCGTTGGCGACGAAGCGGCGCTGACCCTCGAAAGCGGTCTCCAGCCGGCCGAGCAACCCGTTGATGGTGTCGCCCAGGTCCTTCATCTCGTCTGCGGGGCCGTTCACTGCGAGGCGCTCCTGGAGGTTCTCCTCGGAAATGTGCCGGGCGGATGTGGTCATGGCGCGCAACGGCCGCAGCGCCCGCCCGGCCATCACCCATCCCAGGCCGATCGAGACCACCGCCATGATTGCCAGGGCGATGGCCGACTCGACCAGCAGCCGGTCGAGCTCGCCCTGAGTGGGAAGGACCGCCTCGACGCCGCCTTCGACTACCATAGGGGGGCCGAGCCGGCTCAGGGTCGCAGTCCGCGATGGGTAAGAGACGGTCATCCGCGGCAGCGCGAGGTTGGCGTGAAAGGGGGGCTCGCACGCCCCGATCGCAGCCAGGTACGCCTTTGAATTGGGTTTCGGTGCATGGATTTGGAACGCGCCGCCGTCTGCGGTGAGCAGTGTATGCACTTCGACTCCGTGGGCACGCATGCAGGTCGCGAACCGTACGAGGGCCACCCGCGTCGGTGCCTTGGCGACCACAGCCTGGAGGCCCTCGTTCCCCGTCCGCAGCACGTTGAAGGAGGCAGGCACTTTCTGTCCCGAGAGCAGGCCGTAGGTGATGGCGAGCAACGCCGCCCCGGAGGCGAGGAAGAGCGCGCCGTACAGGGCTGTCAACCGCAAGCGGACAGTGCGCCGCGGCAGGTGCATCCAGTTTTGTGGGGCGAGCACCGGCCTGCCTCCCATGGTCCCAGGGTGCCCCTCGGGCGGTAACAACAGGGTAACTCCCGTTGTTTGGCCGCTGTTACCACCTCGGGCGTACAACGGCGGGTATGAACAGACCGGCCGCCCTGTTCGCCCTCGTGGGTGGGCTCGCGCTCCTCGCCGCCGGGTGCGGCGGCGGTCCTCCCAGGGCCGGCGTCGCCCATCTCGGCAAGAGCCCTACCACCACCGCCACCCTGCCGCCTGCCGCCGCTGGCACAGCGCCCGCGGGGCCCAGCACCGGAAGGTCGGCAGGCCTCGCTTTCGCCCAGTGCATGCGTTCCCACGGCGTGCCCAGATTCCCCGACCCCGGCGGCAGTGGCGGGATCCAGATCATTCCAGGCAGCGGCATCGACCCCACCTCGCCGAAGTTCCAGGCGGCCCAGAGCGCCTGCAGCAAGTACCTCCCCAACGGCGGGAAGGTCACGCCCGCCCAGCAGCAAGCGGCGATGGCCAGGGCGCTCGAGTTCTCGAAGTGCATGCGTTCCCACGGCATGCCCAACTTCCCTGACCCCCAGGCGGGCCCGGGCGGCCAGGGTGTGGCGTTGCGTGTCGGGCGGGACAGCGGCATCAACCCGAGCTCGGCGCAGTTCCAGGCCGCCCAGAAGACCTGCCAGAGCATCCGGGGCGGCCCCAAGGGCCCGAATGTGGTGGCGCCCTAGCCATGGCCCGTCCCGCCAAGCCAGTTCCGGTGCTCGTCGCCGGCGCCGGCCTCATCGCCTTGCTCGCCGGAGGTGGCAAGCTAGCTGGTGTCGCGAAAATTGGCACGACGTTCACGACGTCGACCGCCTTGACGCGGTCCGGGGGCCGCACCTCCGCTGACCTCGCCACGCAACTCGAGAGGTACGCCGAGATGCTCATCCCGCCCGGGCTTCCCTACAGCAAGCAGGCAGAGGGAGGCCAATGAGCCGCCGAGCGGGGGCAGTCGCTCCTGCGTTGATCGGCGCCGGTTTATTGCTGGCGACCTGCGAGGGTGGCGCGCCGAAGGGGCGTGCCAGCCTGGGGCACAAGACCTCGACGACGGGACTTTGCAAACCGTGACGAGGCCTGCCCTCAGGTCTGGGTGCTGGGTCGCGGTGGCGGGCGTCATCTCGGTCGTGGCAGCCGCTTGTGGAGGTGGCGTGCTCAGCACCGGGGTGGCTCGTACGGGCGCGAGGACGAGCACCTCGGACGTGCCTGCCGGACCGGCCGCCACGTCGCTAGCCGGCTTGCAGTCCGCCGCCCTCGCGTTCGCGCGGTGCATGCGGTCCCATGGTGAGCCCGGTTACCCGGATCCCAGTGCTCAGGGAGGCTCTTCAGTCGCCAGGGCACAGGCGATCGGCCGTCTTGACCCGAACTCGCCCCAGTTCCAGGCCGCCCAGAAGGCGTGCAGCAACCTTTTGCCGGCCGGCCCGCCTGCTTCTCCCGCCGAGCAGAGCGCCGTACAAGCCCGAGCCGTCAAGTTCGCCCGGTGCATGCGCTCCCATGGGGTGCCAAGCTTCCCCGACCCGGGGACCGGTCCACACGGCGGCTATTTCGTGCAAGCCGAGAGCGGCCCCCTAAGCCCGGGCAACCCCCAGTTCGTGAGGGCGCGAGAGGCATGCCGCAAGGCGACCGGCGGCATCTATTGAGGACTATCGAAGGAGGAGTTATGGACGACAACGCCAACTATCACGACAGGCCTAGCGGGACCGTCTCACGAGCTTGCACTCCCACGCCAGCCCAGGCTTCCCTACAGCGAGCAGGCGGAGGGGGCCGATGAGCCGGCGACCGGGAGCAGTGGCATGTGCTTTGATCGGCACCGGCTTGCTGGTGGCGCCCTCTGGGTGCGGGACGCCGAACGACGTCGCCAGCCTGCGCAACAAGACGTCGGCCACCACTGGGGGGGCGCCAGCGGCGACGTCGGTGCCGACGGGGGCTTCAGTCCAGAAACACTACCAAGAGGCCCTCAAGTTCTCCGAGTGCATACGCTCTCACGGCATCACCAATTTCCCCGACCCAAGCAGCAGCGGCGGGATCGATTTGAACTCGAGCAGCGGCATCGACCCCCAGAGCGCACAGTTCCAGACCGCTCAGAACGCCTGCCGGAAGTACTTCCCGGTGCCCAACTTTTCGAAGGTCCAGATCGCTCAGCACGAGGCCCAGGCCCTTGAGTTCGCGAAATGCATGCGCGCCAACGGCGTGCCCAATTTCCCGGACCCCAAGCCCATCTCCAACGGCCCCGAAAAGTTCGGGCCGATCCCAGGGGTCGACCCCAACTCGCCCACCTACCAGGCGGGAGCCAAAAAATGCAGCCGATGAAAGCGGATGGCCGCGGGTGGCGGCACTTTCGCAGGCGCTGGTTGGCGGGCGGGGCCCTTGCCGCACTGGTCGTAGCCGCTGCGGTCGCCATTGCTGTCACGGGCCCTTTCGGTGGGCCTGCCAAGGCGAGCGCGGGCGTGAGCGACAACGCCTATCCCACCTCGACGGTCAGGGTGAAAAAGGAGGGCCTCTCGTCTGAGACCGAGGTGCAGGGGACACTCGGTTATGCGACGGCTGGCAACGCCACCACGACGGACGTCGTGCTGCCCGCGGGCACCGCTTCCTCCAGTGTCAGCCAGGCCGAGGAGCAGGTAGCCACCGCCAGGCAGGGCCTGGCCTCTGACGAGGCCGCGCTGCGGGCCACTGAAAATGCCGGCAACCAGGGGATCGGCCAGGCCCAGGAGGCGGCTGGTTCCGACCAAGGCGCCCTCCGGTCGGCTGGGCAGTCCAACGCCCAGGCCCTCTCCCAGGCCGAACAGGCCGCCAGCGCCGGCAAGGGGGCGCTCCGCACCACCCAGCAGTCCAACGCCCAGGCCCTCTCCCAGGCCGAACAGGCCGCCAGCGCCGACAAGGGGGCGCTCCGCACCACCCAGCAGTCCAACGCCCAGGCCCTCTCCCAGGC
>JBOGGK010000223.1:0-10962 GCA_050744045.1 Acidimicrobiales bacterium
GCCCCGTCCCGGGGGGCTTGCCGGCGGCCCGCCATGCTGGCTGGCAGGCGCGGCCGCGCCGGCCGTGCCTGCGGTGAGGGCCGAAACGAGCGCGGCGACGCCGACTGCACTGAGCGCCCGTCGAGAAGCTCGGGACGAGGACACATTGACCACCCCCTGTGGGCTCGAGCAACCCTTCGCAGCATGCGGGGACGCTCGCTTACCTGGTTTACGTCAGGACATGGACATTAGGTTGCCGAGCAGCGGGGCTCAACGGGCCCGCAGCCAGCCCGGCGAGCACAGGGGCGTCGTCAGCGCGCAGGGCGTCAGGGGGGCGCACGGGGTCAGCGGGGTGGAGGGCGTCAGCCGGGCGAGGCGAGGTCTGCGACGCTGTCGATGTCGGCGGGGTCCCCGGAGCACGGGACTTCTTCGACCAGTTCGGGTCGGCGCCGCATGAGCGCCCGGGCGCCCTCGTCACCAGACCGGGGTAGCTCGTCCCAGACCGAACGGGCCAGGCGGACCGGGTTGCGGCGGGCACCGTCGTAGGTAGCCACGGCGACCGCCGCTTGAGAGGCGGCCACTGCTCGCCACGCCGACGCGGGGACCAGCGGCTGGTCCCCGAGGCCGACGACGATGGCGTCGAGTGCCATCTCGCGGGCGGCGCTGACGGCTCGTTGCAACGATGTGGCGATGCCGAGGCCCCAGGCCGGGTTTTCGAGGCAGACGATGCCGGCGGGCACGACCCCGGTCAAGTCGACAGCGCCCGTGACCGCGAGCGTCACTTCGAGGCCTGCCTCGAGGGCGTGCTCGAGGGCGCACGCGACCAAGGGCCGCCCTTGGAACGGTGCCAGCAGCTTGTGGTCGCCCGCGGCCGTCTTGTACCGGGTGCCACCGCCGGCGCACAGCACGACGGCGCCCGTGCTCACGGGTGCTCGTGGGCGGTGCCGACCTCTGCCGCCGGATCGCCGGGGACCGCGACCGGCTCGCCGGGGACCGCGACCGGCTCGCCGGGGACCGGCTGAGCGGGAACCGGCTGGGCAAGGACCGGCTCGCCGGGGGCCGCCGGATCCGGGAGCGCCGAGTGGATAGGGGCCGACGTGGTGGCAAGCGGTCCCCCGGCGTGGCCGCTGCGCATGGAGATTATCTCGGCGACTATGGACACCGCCGTCTCCTCGGGAGACTGGGCCCCGAGGTCGAGACCGATGGGCCCTCGCAGTCGGCGCAGGCCGGTCTCGGTCACGCCGGCCTCCTCCAGCCGGAGCCACCGCTCGGCCTGGGTCCGCCTCGAGCCCATGATCCCGACGTAGCCAGCGCCGGTGCGTAGGGCGGCGACTATGGCGGGCAGGTCGAACTTCGGGTCGTGGGTCAGCACGCAGATGGCGTCGCGAGGACTGAGGCGGCCGCCGGACCTCTTCAGGTATGTGTCCGGCCACTCAACGACGACCTCGTCGGCCAACGGGAACCGGGCGGGCGAAGCGAACACCGCCCGGGCGTCGCACACGACGACGTGGTAGCCGAGCAGTTTCGCCTGGGCGGTGAGGGCGGCGGTGAAGCTGGCGGCGCCGACGATGACCATTTCCGGCGGGGCGGGGAACGAGTCGACGAAGACGGTGACCGCGTCTTTGCCCTCGGGCCCGGCGAGCGAGTAGCAGTGGGGGACGCTGCGTTCGGCGGCCAGGTCGGCGAGGGCGTCACGGGCCGCCGCCGCCCCGAGCTCGGCACCGGCGCCGGGCCAGCCGGCGAAGATGGGGCCTGCCGTGGAACAGCCCTCCGAGAGGACCGCCTTCTGGCCGAGGAGACCGCCTGGCCCCGCTATGACCTCTACCAGGGCCGCACCTTTCCCCGCCTTCACCAAGGCAATCAGCTCGTCCAACCACGACCGGGAAGCGACCTCGGGGGCCAAGCGTTCGAAGAGCACACGCACCAGCCCGCCACAGGAGAGGCCCACGTCGAAGGCCTCGTCGTCGGAACATCCGAAGGACGCCACCCGCGGCCGCCCGTCCCCGGCGAGGGCGGCGCGCGCTTCGGCCACCAGTTGGCCCTCGACGCAGCCGCCCGAGGCCGAGCCCAGCACCTCTCCGCCCGTGACCGCGATGGTGGCGCCGGCGGGGCGCACCCCCGAGCCGACAAGCTCGACCACCCGGGCCAAGCCCACGGCCTCGCCCGCCGCCAGCCAGCTCCGGACCTGTTCGAGGAGCTCTTTCACGGGACCGGCACCCCGGCGATGTCCTCGGGGCGCACGGGCACCCGGGTGAGGGCGCGCCCGGTGGCGGCCCGGACGGCGGCGACTATGGCGGGTGTCGAGGAAATGGTGGGCGCTTCGCCCACTCCCCGCAACCCGTAGGGGGCGTGAGGGTCGGCCAGCTCCAGGATGTCCACGTGCATTGGCGGCATGTCGAGGATCGTAGGGACGAGGTAGTCGGTAAACGAAGGGTTGCGCAGCCTACCCCCCTCGACCTGGATCTCCTCCATGAGGGCGAGGCCTAGGCCCTGAGCGGTGCCCCCGTGGACCTGGCCGAGCACGCCTTTCGGGTTGACGGCCCGGCCCACGTCCTGGGCCGTAGCGATCTGGACCACTTTGACCAGGCCGAGCTCGAGGTCGACGTCCACCACGGCCCGGTGGGCGGCGAAGCAGTACTGCACGTGGGCATTTCCCTGGCCGGTCTCGGGGTCGAGCTCCTGGGTAGGGCGGTGGCGCCATTCGGCGGTGCGTTCGATGGGCCCTTCGGCCAGCAGTTGGGCCATAGCGATGCCCCCGCCTCCCGGGCCGACGACGGACCCGTCCACCAGCTCCAACCCCTCGGGAGGGAGGGCGAGGCGGGCCGACGCCCGGCGCAGCAGCTCCCGGCGCACGTCTGCGCACGCGGCCCGCACGGCCCCGGCCGTCATATAGGTCTGGCGGGAGGCCGACGAGGAGCCGGCGCTGCCCACCTGGGTGTCGGCGGTCTCGACCGCGACCTGCTCGACGCCGAGCTCGGTGCGCACGACCTGGGCCTGGACGGTGACGAGGCCCTGGCCGACCTCGCAGCCGGCGGTGTGCACCGAGGCGAACGGCCTACTCCCGGCGGCAGACAGGGTCACCCGGGCGGTCGAGTAGTCGTCGAAGCCCTCGGAATAACCCACGTTCTTGAAGCCGACGGCGTAGCCCACCCCGCGGGCGACACCTTCCCCGTGGGTGGTATTGGCCACCCCTCCCGGCAAGAGCCCAGGCATCCTGCCCCCTGCCGCCCCTGCCGCCCCTGCCACCCCGGCCGGACCGAGCACGGGCACCGGCAAGGGGGCGGCGCGGGCGCGGCGCAGGATTTCCTCGACGGGAGCGGGACAGTCGACCACCTGGCCCGTGGGCATCACGGTCCCCTGCGTCATTGCGTTGCGGAGGCGGAGCTCGACGGGGTCGAGGCCGAGCGCGTCGGCCAGCTTGTCCATCTGGGACTCGTAGGCGAAGCAGGCCTGGACGGCGCCGAAGCCCCGCATCGCGCCGCAGGGCGGGTTGTCGGTGTATACGCCCCAGGCGTCGACCGAGACGTTGGGAACGTCGTAAGGCCCGACTCCCAGGGTGCCGGCGTTGCCGATGACGGCCTTGGTGCTCGAGGTGTAGGCGCCGCCGTCGAAGACCATCTCCGCCCGCACGAAGAGAAGGCGCCCGTCCCGGCCGGCGCCGTGGGTGTAGTGAAGGCGGGCAGGGTGGCGGTGCACATGGCCGAAGAACGACTCCTCCCTCGAGTACACCATCTTCACCGGGCGCCCCGTGCGCAGCGCCAGCAGGCAGAGGTGGATCTGGAGCGAGAGGTCCTCCCGGGCGCCGAAGGCCCCGCCCACCCCCGCCAGCGTGAGGCGGACCTTCTCCGGGGGCAGCGCTAGCGAAGCCGCCACCTGGCTCTGGTCCACGTGCAGCCACTGAGTGGCGATGTAGAGGTCGACCCCGCCGTCTTCGGCCGGCACGGCCAAGCCCGACTCGGGGCCGAGGAAGGCCTGGTCCTGCATGCGCACCTCATAGTCCCCCGACACCGCCACCTCCGCCACCTCCGCCGCCACCGCGGGGTCGCCCTTGCGGATCCTCAGGTGGCGGACGACGTTCCCCCCCGGGTGCACCCGGTCGCACCCGGGCTTCATAGCCGCCACCGGGTCGACCACAGGCACCAGCGGTAGGTAGCCGACCTTTACCGCCGCGGCGGCCCGGCGGGCCGTCTCGGGGTCTTCGGCAGCCACCACGGCGACCGGCTCGCCTTGGTAACGAACTTCTCCCATAGCCAGGACGGGTTGGTCGGCCACCTCCAAGCCGAAGGTCTTGCGCCCGGGGACGTCCTCGTGGGTTAGTACGCAGTGCACCCCGGGGAGGCGCAGGGCGGCCGAGGGGTCGACAGAGACCAACCGGGCGCGGGGGTGAGGGCTGCGCACCGTGGCCCCCCACACCATCCCCTCCGCCCACAAGTCCGACGAGAAGGCGAAGCGTCCGGTGACCTTTAGGGCGCCGTCTGGACGCCGGGCGTCGGCGCCCACCCCGCCGGCGGTGGCGTTCGCCTCCGGGGGCCGGTCGATGACCGTGCTGGTGCCGCCTATGCTGCCCATGCTGTCCGTACTCCCCATGCTGGCGGTACTCCCCATGCTGGCGATGCTGGCGATGCTGGCCGTACCGCCCTGGCTCATTGGGCCTCCCTCGCCGAGGCGGCTAGGTGGACGGCCTCGAGGATCTGCTCGTAGCCCGTGCAGCGGCACAGGTTGCCAGCCAGAGCCTCCCGGACCTCGGCGTCGTCCGGGTGGGCGTGGTGGCGCAGCAAGTCTTCGGTGGCGACCACGAGGCCGGGGGTGCAGAAGCCGCACTGCACGGCTCCAGCCCGGAGGAAGGCCTCTTGGACCGAGCTCAGCCGTTCGCCGTCCCCCAGGCCCTCGACCGTGACCACCTCGGCGCCATGGGCCTGGCCGGCCGCCACCAGGCAGGCACAGACGAGGACGCCGTCCAGGAAGATGGTGCACGAGCCGCACTCGCCCTGTTCACAGGCGTTCTTGGCGCCCCACAGGCCGAGCCGTTCCCGCAGCACGAACAGCAGGCTCTCCCCCTCCCAGACGTCGTTCGCCGTGCGGGGGGTGGAATTGACCGTCAGCTGCAGACGCACCTTCAGCTCCTCAGGTAATCGGACCAGGCCCAGGTGAGCGCCCGGCGGGCCATGACCGCCAGGGCGTGGCGCCGGTAGGCGGTAGTGCCCCGGACGTCGTCTATCGGAGATGCGGCGGAGGCCACCAGCTCGGAGAAATGGTTCACCAGTCGCGGGGTGAGTGGGCGCGGCGAAGCCCACAGCCCGCCGGCGGCGAGCTCGCCTTCCAGGAACCTCTCGGCCTGCCCGGCCCGGCGCGGGGTCGGTGCCGCCGAGCCGATGCCGGTCCCCACCTGCTGGCGTTCGGGGTCGAGCGCGAGCGCGAACGACGCAACGGCGATCACCATCGCGTTGCGGGTGCCCACCTTGGAAAATTGCTGCGGCCCGGCCGCCGGGCGGGCGAGGAAGGCGGCGATGAGCTCGTCGGGCTCGAGGACGTTGCGCTTCGGGCCGGTGAAGAAGTCCTCCAGCGGCACCACTCTGCGGCCCCTCACCGACTCGACCTCGACCGCGGCGCCACCGGCCAGGAGCGGGGGATGGGCGTCGCCGGCAGGGGAGGCCGAGCCCAGGTTGCCTCCCACCGTGCCCCGGTTGCGGATCTGAGGCGACCCGACCGTGCGCGAGGCGATGGCGAGGCCGGGCAATAGCTTGCCCAGTTCTGCTATCACGCGGGCGTAGGTGACGCCCGCCCCGACCCGGAGAGAGCCGTTATCCGGGGCCCACTCGCTCAGTTCTGCCACCTTGGTCAGGTCGAGCAGGGCGGGGGGGCGGCAGCGGTCGAAGTTGACCTCCACCATCACGTCGGTGCCGCCGGCGATGGGGAGGGCGCCGGGGTGCTCGGCCTTGGCCGCCAGCGCCTCGGCCCACGAACGGGGACTGAGGAACTCCACCTCAGGCCGCCCCTGTCCCCGATGTCGGCTGCTTCTCCCGGGACCGGGTCACGCCTGCGGCGCAGGCGAGGAAATAGATGGCCATCTTGGCCCAGCAGTGCCCGGCCCAGCAGTGCCCGGCCCAGCAGCACGCATGAACAGCCCGTCGGCGCTGGCTCGGAGGGCCGCGGCTTCAGCCCGTACTGGCACGACACCACCAATACCCCTCGCTCAGCTACCTGTCAATGGCTGCTGGCCGTCCCAAGGCCCGGCGGGGCCCCGCGCTTTGGTCGATTGCTTGCGTTTTCTGCAAGGAACCGTCCAAAGCCCCGGTGGTAGTTGCCGCCGCGGCAGTGGCCCAAGCCCCGTTGCCGAGCCGGGGACGCACCTCCCCTATGTCACCCCCCGGGCTGCATGGACGTACATTGGAACGGTGCAGATAAGAGCGCGAGCGGGGGAGCAGGCATTGGTCGTAGGGCGGGACGGCCACGAGACCGCCAGCACCAAGCGCGCAGGTATAGCAGAGCGGGCCGGCGGGGCGGAGTTGGCCGAGATCGCCCGGTCGGAAATGTCGCTCCGTCGTTTCCTCTACGGCCTCCCCGGGGTCGACCAGGTGGGTGCCGATGCGCGCGCCGCCAGCCTGGCCACCCGTTCCATCAAGGCTGAGGCCAAGCTGTGGGCGATCGATACCGCTATCTCGATGGTCGACCTGACCACGCTGGAAGGGGCAGACACACCAGGTAAGGTGCGGGCGCTTTGCGGGAAGGCCCGCTGCCCTGACCCGGAGGACCCCGGCGTACCGCCCGTGGCCGCCGTCTGCGTTTACCCTGACCTTGTCCCGCTCGCCCGGGCGGCCCTGGCGGGGAGCCCGGTCAAGGTAGCATCCGTGGCCACTGCTTTCCCATCCGGGCGGGCTTCGCTGGCGGTGAAGCTCGCCGACGTGGGCGACGCCGTGGCGGCAGGGGCCGACGAGGTGGACATGGTCATCGACCGGGGGGCCTTCCTCGCCGGCCGTTACGGGATGGTGTTCGACGAGGTGCGGGCGGTGAAAGAGGCCTGCGGCCGGGCACACCTGAAGGTGATCCTGGAGACCGGCGAACTCGCCACCTACGACAACGTCCGGCGGGCGTGTTGGATCGCCATGATCGCGGGCGCCGACTTCGTGAAGACTTCGACCGGCAAGGTGACCCCGGCGGCCACCCTCCCCGTCGCCCTGGTGATGCTGGAGGCGGTGCGGGACTTCGCCGACCTGTCGCGCCGCGCGGTGGGGGTGAAGGTGGCCGGCGGGATCCGCACGACAAAGGACGCCATCAGGTACCTGGTCCTGGTCAACGAGGTGGCCGGCGAAGATTGGCTCGAGCCGGGCCGCTTCCGCATCGGTGCGTCCAGCCTGCTCAACGACTTGTTGATGCAGCGTTCGAAGCAGCGGCGGGGCGCCTACGCCGGCACCCAGGACTTCAGCGTCGAGTAGCGTCGAGCGTCGAGGAGCGTCGAGAGACCCATGCCATTTACCCGTTTTCCTTATGCGCCCGCCCCACAGTCGCGGGCGATCGTCAACCTGAGGCCGTCTTACGGGCTGTTCATCGGTGGCGACTTCGTCGACCCCCTCGACGGGGACCACTTCAAGACCGAGAGCCCTTCGTCCCAGGAGGTGCTGGCCGAAGTAGCCTCCGCCGGGCCGGCCGACGTCGATCGGGCGGTGCGGGCGGCGCGTCGTGCTCAGGCAGAGGTCTGGGGCCCGATGCCAGGCAAGGAGCGGGCGAAGTACCTGTTCCGTGTGGCCCGCATGATCCAGGAACGTTCCCGGGAACTGGCCGTGCTCGAAAGCCTCGACAACGGCAAGCCGATCAAAGAGTCCCGGGACGTCGACGTACCCTTGGCGGCCGCCCATTTCTTCTACCACGCCGGCTGGGCGGACAAGCTCGCCTACGCTGGGCTCGGCCCCGACCCCAAGCCGCTCGGCGTTGCCGGGCAGGTGATCCCTTGGAACTTCCCCCTGCTGATGGCCGCCTGGAAGCTGGCGCCAGCGTTGGCCACAGGCAACACTTGCGTGCTCAAACCGGCCGAGACCACGCCGCTTTCGGCCCTCCTGCTGGCCGAGATCCTCCAGCAGGCCGAGCTTCCCCCGGGCGTGGTCAACATCGTGACTGGCGCCGGGGAGACCGGGGCGGAGCTGGTGGCCCATCCCGATGTCGACAAGGTGGCCTTCACCGGCTCCACCGAAGTGGGCAAGCAGATCCAGCGCACCCTGGCCGGCACGGGCAAGCACCTCACGCTCGAGCTCGGGGGCAAAGCGGCCAACATAGTCTTCGACGATGCCCCGCTTTCCCAGGCGGTAGAAGGGATCGTGAACGGGATCTTCTTCAATCAGGGCCATGTTTGCTGCGCCGGGTCGCGCCTGCTCGTCCAAGAAGCGGTCGCCGAAGGTGTGGTCGAGGCGCTGAAGCGGCGCCTCGAGACGCTCCGGCTGGGTGACCCGCTCGACAAGAACACCGACATCGGCGCCATCAACTCCCCCCAGCAACTGGACAAGATACGGGAGCTGACGGCCTCGGGCGAGGCCGAGGGGGCGCAACGTTGGTCGTCCGCGTGCGCGTTGCCGGCGCGGGGCTACTGGTTCCCGCCCACGCTGTTCACCGGGGTTGCCCCCGCACATCGGATCGCCCGCGAGGAGATCTTCGGGCCCGTCTTGTCCGTGCTCACCTTCCGCACGCCTGACGAGGCAGTGGAGAAGGCAAACAACACGACCTACGGCCTCTCCGCCGGCGTCTGGACGGAAAAGGGCAGCCGTATCTTGCACATGGCCGCCCGCTTGAAGGCGGGGGTGGTCTGGGCCAATACCTTCAACCGGTTCGACCCTTCCAGCCCATTCGGCGGCTATCGCGAGTCCGGCTTCGGGCGAGAAGGCGGCCGGCACGGGCTTGCTGCTTACCTGGAGAGCGCCCTCGATGGCTGACGCCGGGGCGCCGTGACGCCGGCACAGGGCGCCGGCGCGCCCGCCGCTTCGGCCTATGGCGCCGGGGCGGCTGCGCAGTCGGTCCCCGCAGGCCGGCTCGCTGTCCGCAAGACCTACAAGCTCTACATCGGGGGGGCTTTCCCCCGGTCTGAATCGGGTCGCTCCTACGCCGTTGGCGCGCGCGACGGCCGCACGCTTGCCAACGCAGCTCTGGCTTCCCGGAAGGATGTCCGCGACGCGGTGGTGGCGGCGCGCAGGGCGCAGCCGGCATGGGCGGTGGCGACCGCGTACAACCGGGGCCAGGTGCTCTACCGGGTGGCCGAGATGCTCGAAGGCCGGCGGGCGCAGTTCGTCGACGATCTCGTGGTGGGAGAGGGGCTGGCTGTCGACGCCGCCATCGCCGCGGTCGATATGTCGGTGGACCGCCTGGTCTGGTACGCGGGCTGGTCGGACAAGGTGGCGCAGGTGGCGGGTTCGGCCAACCCGGTGTCGGGCCCCTATTTCGACTTCTCCATCCCCGAGCCGACGGGCGTCGTCGGCGTCCTCGCACCCCAGGAGTCCTCGCTCCTCGGGCTCGTGAGCGTCGTCGCCCCGGTGATCGCGACGGGCAACGCTGCGGTGGTGGTGGCGAGCGAAGCCTTGCCGCTCCCTGCCCTCGACCTGGCCGAGGTGCTGGCGACTTCGGACCTACCCGGGGGCGTGGTGAACATCCTCACCGGCCGTACGGCCGAACTTGCGCCGGTGCTGGCGGCGCACCGCGACGTTGACGCCCTGGACCTCGCCGGGGCGCCAGAGGGGCTCGACGCCGAACTGGAAGAGGCCGCCGCCGACAACGTCAAGCGGGTATTGCGCCGGCGCCCGGGGTCGAACTGGTCGTCCGAGCCGAGCCCTGCACGGATGCTCTTTTTCGTCGAGGTCAAGACCGTCTGGCACCCGCTCGGCGTATGAACCTCTCGGAGGTAGGGCCAGTAAGGGAGGAACCAGTAGGGGAGGAACCAGTAGGGGGGGAAGTCGTAGGCGTCCACGTCGTCGAACACCCCCTGGCCAAGTCGATGCTGGCCGCCTTGCGCGACAGGAGCACCCCACCGCCGCTGTTCCGCCTGCTCGCCAAGCGGCTGGCGCTCGTGCTCTGCCTGGAGGCGACGAGGGTTATCCGGACGGCCCCGGTAGAGGTGGAGACCCCTCTGGCGAAAACGACCGGTGTGAGGATCGCGAAGTCGCTGGTCGCCGTGCCGGTCCTCCGGGCCGGCCTCGGGATGCTCGAAGCGGTGACCGAGCTCTTCCCCGAGGTGAGCGTCGGCTACGTCGGGCTCGAACGCGACCACGCCACCTTCGAGCCCTCGCTCTACTATTCCAAGCTGCCCCCGCTCGGGGGGTGCGCAGCCCTCCTGCTGGACCCCATGCTGGCCACCGGCGGTTCCGCCTGCGCCGCCTGCGACGCGCTCGAAAAGGCCGGGGCCGAAGAGATAACCCTGCTCTCGGTGGTCTCGGCGCCAGAGGGCATCGCTCGCCTGCAACGTCTCCATCCCAGGGTCGGGATCGTGACCGCGTCGATCGACGACGGGCTCGACCAGGACGCGTACATCGTTCCTGGGCTGGGCGACTTCGGCGACCGTCTCTTCGGCACCTTGTAGTGCCCTTGGCCTCACCGAGGGCCATCGCCGCCTGAGCCGCCCGGGTATTTCGCCCGAGATTGCGGTCCAGAGCGCTTGGCCTCGGTCCCGAGCGCTTGGCCTCGGTCCCAAGCGATTGGCCTTAGCCGGCCTCAGTGGCCTTGGACCAGCTTGGCGACCTCGCTCCGCAGCCCGGCGAGGCGTCCCCGCGCTTCACCCCGGGCCTGGGCCACGTCGCTAGGCGCGCACGGGCTGGTCGTTGCCTCGAAATACACCTTCAGCTTGGGCTCGGTGCCGCTCGGCCGGAGCACGACCCGTCCTTTCCTGCCCAAGTAGAGGACGAGCACGTCCGACGCCGGTAACTCGCCGTCCCCGTGGAGGAGGTCGCGCACGTTCGTGACTTCGAGGCCGCCCAGGCGCCCGGGGGGCTCCGAGCGCCAGCGAGCCATGAG